>JAWVEW010000095.1:0-6457 GCA_033856495.1 Miltoncostaeaceae bacterium
CCCCCGCCCCCCCTCAACCCGCGGCGCTAGGACGATTCGCAGGGACGGCCGCACAATCGCTTCAGTTGAAGCATCGCTTCACCTCCCGGGTGAGCGGATGGCGTCCATCGCGGACACGACGCCTGGAGGATCGATGAGGGTGTCAGGGGCATGGCTTCTGGGCGCGATGCGCTCCCCCCGGCGCGCGGCGCTCGCGCTGGCGGCGATCGCCGCATCGCTGGCGCTGGCGGGGCCGGCGCGCGCCGCCACCGTCATCGCCCTCACGAACGACGACCGGCTGCTGCGCCTCGACAGCAGCGCTCCGGGCACCCCGCTCGCGTCCGTTCCGGTCAGCGGCCTCGCCTCGGGCGACCAGCTGGTGGCGATCGACGTCCGCCCCGTGGACGGCCGCCTCTACGGCCTGGGCAGCGAGAGCCGCCTCTACCTGATCAACGCGGCGACCGGCGCGGCGACCCAGCTCGGCGCCGGCCCCTTCTCGCCCGTCCTCGTCGGGACAGCGTTCGGGTTCGACGTGAACGCCAGGGAGGACGTGATCCGGGTCGTCAGCGACACGGGCCAGAACCTGCGCGTCAACCCCGTTCCGGCCCCCGGCGTCATCGTCAGCATCGACCTCCCGCTGAATCCGGGCACGCCCCGCGTGGTGGCGTCCGCCTTCACGAGCAGCTTCTCCGGTGCGGTGGCGACCACCCTCTACGGCATCGACTCGGGGACCGACCAGCTCGTCCGCCAGGACCCGCCCAACGCCGGGACGCTCGTCCCGGTGGGGCCGCTGGGCGTCGACACCTCCGACCTCGCCGGCTTCGACATCGACCCGAACGGCGGCGGCGCCTACGCCTCGCTGACGACGCCCGGGGCCGCGGCCAGCGGGCTGTTCCGGGTCAACCTCGCGACCGGCGCCGCGACGCCGATCGGCAACATCGGCGGCGGCGCCGCCGTGCGCGACATCGCGCTGCTCTCGCACGCCGTGACCGTGTACGGCGTCACCGGCACGAACCAGCTGGTGCGCATCTCGAGCGCCGTGCCCGGAACCATCCGGGCGGTCGCCCCCATCGGCGGCCTGCTGCCCGGGGAGGCGGTCATGGCGCTCGACGTCCGGCCCAACGACGGCGGTCTCTACGGCGTCGGCCTGCGCGGCGTCGCCCCGGCCGTGACCGGCCGCCTGCTGCGGATCGACCCGGCCACGGCGGCGGCGGCGCCGGTCGGCGCGGACTTCGCGCTGGCCGCCTCGACGACCGGCGTGGGCCTCGACTTCGACCCCACCACCGACCGCGCGGCGGTGCTGAGCGACGGACGCGACAACCTCAGGCTGAACCCCGACACGGGCGCGGCCACCCCGCTGACCCCGCTTGCCGGAGCGAGCCCCGCCGTCGTGGCGGCCGCCTACACCAACAGCGTCGCCGGGGCGACGGCCACCACCCTCTACGGCATCGACGACGCCGCCGACACGCTCGTGACGATCTCCTCGGATGGCGTCGTGGGCACCGTCGGGCCGCTCGGAGTGGACGTCGGCGCCGGCAGCGGCCTCGACATGGCGAGCGCCGATGGCACGATGCTGGCCTCGCTGGTGGTCGGGGGCACCTCCGGCCTCTACCTCGTGGACAGGACCACCGGAACCGCCAGCCTGGTCGGCGCGATCGGCGGCTCAGCGCCGGTGCGGGGCATCGCCATCGCCCCGCCGGGGCGCCCCGGCTTCAGCGCCGCGACCCTCTCGGTCCAGGAGAACGCCGGCGGCGGCGTCGTGGCGGTCAACCGCCTGGAGGGCTCCGACGGGCCGCTGTCGGTGGACTTCAGCGCGACCGCCGGCACCGCGACCGCCGGCGCGGACTTCGCGCCGATGTCGACGACGATCACCTTCCTCGCCGGCGAGACGAGCAAGGTGGTGCGGGTGCCGATCCTCGACGACACCCTCGTCGAGGGCGAAGAGACCGTGACCCTCACGCTTACCAACAGCACCGGCGGCTCGCTGGGGACGCCGAGCAGCGCGGTGCTGCGGATCGTGAGCGAGGAGGCGCCGCCCACGCCGACCGGGCCGACCCCCACCGGGCCGGTGCCGACCGGGCCGACGCCGACCGGCCCGACCACCAGCCCCGCCACCTGTCCGGGTGTCAGGGCCGCCGGCAGGCACGTGGTGCGCGGCACGGCGGGCAACGACCGCCTGCGCGGCACGCGCGGCGCCGACGTGATCTGCGGCCTCGGCGGCAACGACGTCATCCTCGGCCTCGGCGGCAACGACCTGCTGCTCGGCGGCGCGGGCCGCGACACCATCGACGGCGGCTCCGGCCGCGACCGGCTCCGCGGGGACGCAGGCGCGGACACGCTGCGCGGCGGCAGCGGCGACGACGTCCTGCTGGGCGGCGCGGGCGCGGACCGGCTGATCGGCGGCCTCGGCCTCGACCTGCTGGACGGCGGGCCCGGCGCGGACCGGCTCGAGGCCATCGACACGCTCCTCGACCGGCTCCGCGGGGGCACCGGCATCGACCGCGGCAGCGCCGACCTCATCGACAGGAGCAGTGAGGTGGAGCGGCTGATCCACCCCCGCGCCGCCAAGCCCGCCAAGCCCTAACCCGCGGACCTCAGGGCGTTGGCCCCCGCCACGTAATTGAGTGTCAGCACGCCGACCGACGGGCTGACGAGCCAGCGGATGGTCACGTTGGCCTCGTCGTTGGCGTTGAAGACGCGCATCGAGAGCAGGCGCGAGGAGAGCTTGAAGCCGTCGGCGACGCGCAGGCGGCGCACGAGCAGCGGGCGTCCGTCGACCACCCGCGAGAGGGAGAGGTAGAGCGCCAGGCGCCCGTCGCTGCGGTGCTCGAGCAGCTTCGTGCTGACAACCAGGCGCAGGCGGGCGCCGCTCGGGCGCAGCACCACGTCGCGCTCGGCCAGGCCGCCCTTCGGCCCCGGCCGGGCCAGCACGCGCAGCCGCGCCGTCACGCCCAGGTTCCCGCCCCCGCACCGCCCGGTGATCGCGTAGGCGCCGACCGCGCGGACGGCCGGGATGCGCACCCGCACCGAGAAGCGCCCGTCCGCGGCGGGCAGCGCGTACACCGCCGGCAGGCCGGCGAAGTCGTTCGTGTGCGGGAAGGCGCGCGAGATGAGGGTCACCCCGTCGGCCGGAGCGCAGCCGCCGGCCACGCTGCCGCTCACGCGCACCAGCGAGCCGGCCGGCGCGACGGCGGGGCTCACCTGGATGACGGCCCCCGCACCGGCGGCGGGGCCGGCGGCCGCGAGCAGGCCGGCGCCGGTCAGCACGAGCGCGATGGTGCGCACCACCCCTCCCTGGCCGCGGGGAACCCTTCCCCGGAAGGCTAGCGGCGCAGGCCGGCGCTCACTCCGCGGCGATCAGCACGCGCACGGAGTGGGCGCGCACGGTCACCGAATCCTCGGGCCGAAGCACCTGCCCGTCCTCCGCGTCCCAGTTCACGGCCGTGTCGAGGAGGGTGAACCAGCCGTTGGCGAAGTAGTCCGGCGGCATGACGAACGGCAGGTCCTCGTAGTGGGCGTTGAAAAGGAGCAGGAACGAGTTGTCGACGATCTTCTCGCCCCGCGGACCCGGCTCGCTGATCTTGTCGCCGTTCAGGAACACGGCGAGCGACTTCGCGAAGCCGACCTCCCAGTCGCCGTCCTCCATCAGGCTGCCGTCCGGCCGCAGCCATTCGATCTCGCCGGGGCCGTTGCCCCAGGGCATGCGCCCGCGCGGGAAGCGGCGCCGGCGGAATACCGGGTGCTCGGCGCGCAGCCGGGACACGGCGCGCGCGAACTCGAGCAGGGCCTCATCCGCGTGCTCCCAGTCGATCCAGGAGATCTCGTTGTCCTGGCAGTAGGCGTTGTTGTTGCCGCCCTGGGTGCGCCCCAGCTCGTCGCCGTGCAGCAGCATCGGGGTGCCCTGTGAGAGGAAGAGCGTCGTCAGCATGTTGCGCTGCTGGCGGGCGCGCAGCGCGAGCACCTCCGGGTCGTCGGTCGGCCCCTCCGCGCCGCAGTTCCAGGAGCGGTTGTGGGACTCGCCGTCCATGTTGTCCTCGCCGTTGGCCTCGTTGTGCTTCTCGTTGTAGGAGACCAGGTCGCGCAGCGTGAAGCCGTCGTGCGCGGTGACGAAGTTGATCGACGCGAAGGGCCGGCGGCCGTCCTGCTGGTAGAGGTCGCTGGAGCCGCTCAGGCGCGCGGCGAACTCGCCCAGCGTCGCCGGCTCGCCGCGCCAGTAGTCGCGCACGCAGTCGCGGTAGCGGCCGTTCCACTCGGTCCACTGGGGCGGGAAGTTGCCCACCTGGTAGCCGCCGGGGCCCAGGTCCCAGGGCTCGGCGATGAGCTTGGCGCGGCTCACCAGCGGGTCCTGCTGGACCAGGTCGAAGAAGGCGGACAGGCGGTCCACCTCGTGGAACTGGCGCGCCAGGCTCGAGGCCAGGTCGAAGCGGAACCCGTCCACGTGCATCTCCTGCATCCAGTAGCGCAGCGAGTCCATGACCAGCTGCAGCACGTGGGGGTGGCGCATCAGCAGCGTGTTCCCGGTGCCGGTGGTGTCGTAGTAGAAGCGCGGGTCGTCGTCCACCAGCCGGTAGTAGGAGGTGTTGTCGAGCCCGCGGAAGGAGAGCGTGGGGCCCAGGTGGTTGCCCTCGGCGGTGTGGTTGTAGACGACGTCGAGGATCACCTCGATGCCCTCTGCGTGCAGGGCGCGCACCATCGCCTTGAACTCCTGGACCTGCTCGCCGCGCTGGGAGGAGGCCGCGTACTCGTTGTGCGGCGCGAAGAAGCCGATCGTGTTGTAGCCCCAGTAGTTGCGGAGCCCCCTGTCCAGCAGATGGCCGTCGTGGACGAACTGGTGCACCGGCATCAGCTCGATGGCCGTGACGCCGAGGCTCTGGAGATGCTCGATCACCGCCGGGTGGGCGACGCCGGCGTAGGTGCCGCGGATCTCCGAGGGCATAGCCGGGTGCCGTGCGGTCAGCCCGCGCACGTGCGCCTCGTAGACCACGGTCTGGTGGTAGAGGTGGCGCGGGGGGCGGTCGTCCTGCCAGTCGAAGTAGGGGTTGATGACCACGCCGAGCATGGCGTGCGGCGCGGAGTCCTCCTCGTTCAACGGCCCGTCGGGGTCGCCCAGCGGGTAGCCGAGTACCGCCGGGTCCCAGTCGACCATCCCCTCCACCGCCCGCGCGTACGGGTCCAGCAGCAGATTGTGGGGGTTGCAGCGCAGCCCCTGGGCGGGGTCATAGGGACCGTGCAGGCGGTACCCGTAGCGCTGGCCGGGGCCGATCCGGGGCAGGTAGCAGTGCCAGACGAAGCCGTCGCGCTCGTGCAGCCCCACCCGCGTCTCGACGCCCTCGTCATCGACCAGGCAGAGCTCCACCCGCTGGGCGACCTCCGAGAAGATGGCGAAGTTCGTCCCCACACCGTCGTAGGCGGCGCCGAGCGGTGCCGAGTTTCCTGGCCAAACCTCCATGCCGGCGTCCCAAGTGCCCCGGCAGCGGAATTCGAACCCACGCCGGCGGCCGCCCCCAAGCCGGCCGGGCAACCCGCCCGGCCGGCGTGGGGTGGAGCGTCGGCTAGCCGGTCACCGCGGGGGTGATCGCGCCGGCCACCGCGTTCACGGTGATCGGAGCGACGGCGGCCTCGGTGCCGCCGCAGCCGGTCACGACTCGGGCGTGCTGGAGGCGGCGACCGACGATGTCGCGGCTCGCGTGCAACGTCAGCCGCACGGTCGCGGTCTGCCCGGGCCGAAGGTTCGGCAGCCGGACGCGCGCGATGCCGGAGCCGAAGCCGGCCCGCGGCGAGCTGCGAAGGAGCGAGAACCCGCTCGGGATGCGGTTGTTCAGAACCACCGATCGAGCGAGCTGGGAGCCGACGTTGCGGACGCTGATCCGCCAGGTCACCTGATGGCCGGCGACGACGCTCCTCGGGCCGACGATGCGGGCGACGAGCGACGGCCTGAGGCAGACGGGGGCGGCGGACGACGGCTTCGGCTGCACCACCGGAAGGGTGGGCACCGCCTGAACCACCGCGATCGGCTGCTGCGTCGTCGGGACGATCGTCGGCGGAGCGACGCAGGCGGCCGCGGTGACCTGGACCGCCGCCGAGGCGGTGAGGCTCACGGCCGGCGGGCGGCCCGACGAGGTCGGGTTGTTGGTCTGCTCGGGCGTGTTGGCCGAGGTCAGCGACGCGGTGTCGGCGACGCTCGCGCCGGTGGCGCAGGCGAGCGACTCGTTTCGGATCTGGGAGGTGAGCGTGACGGCGAGGCTCGAGGGCTGGTCAGCGGCCAGGGTGAAGGGTCCCGGCGTGCTCGGCACGCCGACCACCAGCCCCGCCGGGGGCGCCGCGTAGGCGTCGCTCAGCGTGGCGGTGCGCAGGTAGACGGCGCGGTTGGTCGCCGGCCCGTCGGTGAAGTCGACCGGCGCCGTGAAGGACGACGTGCCGGCGGCCGGCGCGCTCCAGGCGACGGAGGCGGTGTTGGTGCCCATCGCCGGCGGGCTGG
>JAWVEW010000096.1:0-10887 GCA_033856495.1 Miltoncostaeaceae bacterium
CCGTCTGGCTGAGCTGCGTGCCAGCCCGGATCGTGCCGGCCGCGAGGACGAACCCGATCCTGCAGGCGGCCGTCCCCTTCGGCGTGAAGGTGCAGATGAGGCGGTCGTGGCCGATGCGCTTTCCCGCCCTGACGTCGTTGTCCCAGATGGTGAGACCCGTCGCCGTCGCCTTCTCCTTGATCTGAACCGAGACCAGCGTGATCGTGGTTACGGCCGCGCTCGCCAGAGCGCTGCTCGAGGCGAAGACCGCTGCGAGCGCAGCCACTGCAAGAAATCGTCTCATCGACCCTCCTCGTTCGGGAAATCAGGACGAGCGGCCGCGGACAGCAGGGCTCTGTGGATGCTCCCAGCATCGCCCCTCGGCGCGGGCCGGGATAGTCCGAGCGATCACGGCCGGTCTGATTTCGGAGCCGGCCTCGGGGAGGTCCTCTAGACTCCTTCCCGTGACGCACGGCCATTCCGTCGACGAGTATCTCGAGACGATCTACTTCCTCGCGTTCCCGGTCGGGGAGTACGGGCCGGTCGTGCGCGACTCGCCGGCGCTGGCGGCGCGGGTGGCGGAGATGCTCGGCGTCTCGGCGCCCTCCGCGAGCGAGATGCTCAAGCGGATGGAGGGCGAGGGCCTGATCGCCCGCGGCCACCGCAAGGAGGCCCTCCTGACGCCCAAGGGCCGCGCCGCCGCCGAGCGCGTGGTGCGCCGCCACCGTCTGGTCGAGCGCCTGCTGACCGACTTCATGGGCTACACGCCGGCGGAGTCGCACGAGCACGCCGACTCCCTGGGGGAGGTCATGACCGACGACATGGTCGAGCGGATCTCCGCGAAGCTGGGGGACCCGGAGCGCTGCCCGCACGGCTGGCCGGTGGACACGCAGCTCGAGCAGGCCGAGAACCGCGAGCTGGTGCCGCTCTCCGAGCTCGCGCCGCCCTCGCAGGCGACCATCGTCCGGCTGGCCGAGCACGACGGGTCGCTGCTCCGCTGGTTCTACGAGCAGGGGCTCGTGCCGGGGGCGCGGGTCGATGTCGAGCGTGTGGAGGCGGCCGCCGACCAGCTCACCGTCAGGGTCGACGGCGAGGGCCGCGCGCTCAGCGGCCGGGCTGCCGCGGGGCTCTTCGTGCGCCTGCTCCCCCAGCCGTCCGCCGGCTGAGCGAGCCCGCGGGCACCCCCTACCGCTCCGGCTTCCTCGCGCTGGCGGGGCGGCCGAACGTCGGCAAGTCGACGCTCGCGAACGCGCTCTCCGGCCGGCACGTGGCCGCGGTCTCGCCGCGGCCGCAGACCACGCGGCGCCGCGTCACTGCGGTGGTCCACCGGCCCGACCACCAGGCCGTGCTGCTTGACCTCCCGGGGTTCCAGCGACCGGCGGACACGCTCACGGAGCGCATGCAGGCGAGCGTCGACAGCGCGCTCGCCGACTGCGACGGCGCGCTGCTGGTACTGAACGCGGCCGAGGCGATGGGGGCCGGCGACCGCTTCATCGCCAAGCGCCTGCGCGCGGTGGGCCTGCCCACCATCGTGGTCGTCAACCAGGTGGACCGCGTGGACCCCTCCGCGATCGCGTCCGCCATCGAGGCCGCGGCTCCGCTCGTGGAGCTGGTGGCGCTGCATCCGGTGAGCGCGCTCACCGGCGACGGGCTCGACGCGCTGGCGGCCGACCTCCCGACCCTGCTCCCCGAGGGGCCGCGCTACTTCCCCGAGGGCATCTTCACCGACCAGTCCGACGAGGAGCTTGCGGGCGAGCTCATCCGCGAGGCGGCGCTCGAGCGCGTGCGCCAGGAGATCCCGCATGCCCTGGCGGTCCAGATCGACGAGATCGAGGACATGGACCGCCCGGACCCGGAGGGCCGGCCGCAACGGCGCATTCGCGCGTCGATCCTGGTGGAGCACCAGTCGCAGAAGGCGATCGTGGTGGGTGCGCGGGGCGCGATGGTGCGGGACATCGGCACCAGCGCCCGCGCGACCCTGGGCCGGGTGTGGGGCGTGACGGTGCACCTGGACCTCGTGGTCAAGGTGCGCACGCGCTGGCGCCGGGACGAGTCGATGCTACGCCGCCTCGGCCTCTAGCGATGCGGCCGCTCGAGATCGCGGGCCTCGGGCTGATCCGGCCGCCGATCGAGAACGCGCTGGCGTCGGCGCGCCGCCACGAGGCGGCCGGGTTCGACGCCATCTGGTGGTCGGACCACTTCCTGCACTGGTTCCCGCCCGGCGTGTGGACCCCGGACCTGGTGCCCCACGCCGCGGTCATGCGCTCGCCGCACGCCTTCCTCGACCCGATGCCGGTGATGGGCGCGGTGGCGGGGGTCACCGAGCGGGTCGGGCTGGGCACCGCGGTCACGGACGCCGTCCGCCGCCACCCGGCGCTGCTCGCGCAGACCTTCCTCACGCTCGACCACCTGAGCCGCGGGCGCGCCCTCCTCGGCATCGGCGTCGGCGAGGCGGAGAACATCGTGCCGTTCGGCCTCCCGTTCGAGCGGGTCGCCTCGCGGCTGATCGAGGCGGTGGAGATCATCCGCCTGCTCTGGTCGACGATCGAGCCGGTCGACTTCGAGGGCGAGTTCTGGCGCCTCGACGGTGCGATCCTGGGCGCAGAGCCCTACGGCGAGCGGCCGCCGCCGATCTGGATGGCCGCCCACCGCCCGCGCGTCCTGCGGGCGACCGGCCGTCTGGCGGACGGCTGGATGCCGAACTTCGTGGACGCCGGCGAGTACGGCGCGGCGCTCGCGGTGATCCGCGCCGCGTCGACGGAGGCGGGGCGGCGGCCCGAGGACGTGCGCGCCGGCAACTTCGTCTGGATGGTGGTCGACGAGGACCGCGGGCGCGCCGAGCGGATGCTGGACAGCCTCCTGCTGCGCCTGGTCGCGCTCACGGCGCCAACCTCGGAGTACGAGCGAGCGGGATCAGTGCATCCGCTCGGCAGCCGCTGGGGGCTCCTCGACTACGTCCCCACCCGGCTCTCACGGGAGGAGGGTCTGGCGGCCGCCGCCGCGGTGCCGGAGGAGGTGCTGCGCCGCTACTACTTCTGGGGCACGCCCGACGACGTCGTCGATCGGCTCCGCCCGTTCCGGGCCGCCGGGCTCGAGCACGCCTACCTGGTGAACGTCACCCCGCTCGCGGACCTCTCCGTCGCGGCGACGGCCGCGGACCGGACCGAGGAGGTCCTCCACGGACTGCGCCGGCTTCCCTGAACGACGAGCGGGGAAGACCGCGCCATGAGATGGAGGGCGGCCGCGTGGGCGCCTCGCACCGACCCCGGCGCGGGTCGGCGCCGCCTCGGCCGCCGTGGTGCCCGCGCCGATGCTCAGCGTGTCACCGCGCTCGGGGCCGGTGGGAACCCCTCGTTCGTGTCGCCGGCGCGGCTCCTCGCGGGAGGTCCTGTCCGTTCGTCAGACTCACGGTGACCCGGCGGGGCGGGGGCGCGGCCACTGTGGCCCTTGTCCACCGTGTGGTCCGCCGTCGTTACGCGGGCGCCTTCCGCGCGCCGGCGGTGTCCCAGCCGACGACCCCCCCGTCGATCGTCAGGATTCTGGTCGTCCGCGCCGCGTGCGCGCCGAGCCCGCGCGCCCGGTACGCCCGCGCGCAGAGCGCGAGCGTCGCGTTCCGGGTGCTGGGCGCCCTCTCCCCGTAAGGCGATGTTCGAGGGGGCCGCCTCCGCGGCCCCCTCGCTCCCTTCCTCGATCTGCCCCGGCCATCGCCGAGGTGCCACTTGTCGTCGCGGCTCTCACGGGTCGGCGACGAGGCGGCCCAGGTCAGGGGGCGGCCGGGAAGACCGCCGAGTTGCCATAGATGTTGTAGTCGGTCCCGCCGCCATTGATGCAGCCTGCCTCAAAGCTGCCGCTCGGCTGTGGGTGCCAGCACAGTTCCGCGTCGAAGCCGTCGTCGAAGCCCTCGCGCGGGTCGGTGCCCTTGACGATGTCGCGGGTGTCGGACCAGGCCATGTAGGCAAGCACGCTGCCGTCTGGACGCTTGGCCAGCGAGATCCAGTTGTAGTCACCGTGGAACGGAGGGCCGATGCCCGCTTCGCGCTCGGTCTGTTGGCCGACGTCGGAGACCTTGGTCGACGCGAAGTTGACACCGTCGTAGGAGTAGGCCAGGTACGTGTTCACGATCTGGTCGCCGGAGGAGACGGCGCGCCCCTGGGCGTCGCGCGTGGCGCCGATCGGGAACTGCACGGAGTAGGCCGGGTCGGCGCGGCTATCCTCCCACATCACGCCGAGCTTGCCGTCGAGCGCGTCGGCGTCGGCGAAGAACTGGTGCCCCACCGGCTGGGCGTCAATCACCGCGGGAGGACTCCAGGTCTTGCCGTCGTCGAGCGAACGAACGATGTAGACGCGCGACTGGCCGACGTACCCAAATCCGGCGGAGAAGTAGGAGCTCGCGCTCGGGACGATGGTCGCCGGATCGAGCGCGTTGTAGACGACGTAGATGCCCGGCAGGCTTCCCAGCTGGTCTGCCGTCGCGCGGAAATTGAGTTGCACCCCGTGGAAGACGAAGTCCGATTGGCAGTGGAAGCTGTTGTCGCCGCAGCCCAGGCTGCCGAAATCGACATCACTGGGTGAGTAGCGTCTGAAGCCCTTGGTTGTGGGGATCACGACCGGTGCCGCGAACCCCCTGCCGCCGTCGGTCGAGCGAGCGAAGCCAACGCCGCGCACCGAGTGCCCGTTGGGGGGGCCATCGATGACCCGGAAGGTGACGTAGACATCGCCATCGTGCTCGACGGCGATGTCGCACCCGGCAGCTGCCGCCGCCACCTCGGGTGAGACCGAAACCTTGTCAGGCTGCGAGAAGGTCCGCCCGGAGTCGGTGGAACGGCTGAAGAAGACGTCAAACCGACCATTCCCGCTCCCGACGAAGCGCGTCCAGCACACGTAGACATTCCCGTTGTTGGGCCCGCCGGTGCGGTCGACCTCGAGCGCCGGCTTGTCGTTGAAGATCCCGTGGGTGCCTGCTTGGCTGACGACGACGGTGCGCCGGTAGGTGACCGGGTAGCCGTTCGGCTGGTCCAGGGCGTCGAAGCTCGCCACGAAGATCTCGGCATTTATCGACTCGTTGGAGTCGGGCCGCGTCAGCGCGATCCCGCCGAAGAAGAAGTTGCCGTGGTTGTCGAAGGCACCGACAGGATCGGCGGAGTCGGTCTGCCCGCGGATCGGCGAGACGCTACCCGCGGAGGAGCTGTCCTGGGGATAGCCGGGCACCAGCGAGTTCGTCCACGTCCCCCCGCCATCTCGGGAGAAGGCAAGCCCCAGCCAGTTCTCCCCCGCCCAGCTCTCCGCCGCGACCGGGTCGCTCGGCGGTGGGCGCAGATCAGCGGGGCAGCCATTGTTGAAACCCGTGACGATGGTGTTGGGGTCGGTGGGGTCGACCGCCACGAACGGCTCCTCCTGGAAGCGCCGCCTGCCGCCGTCGTTGGAGTCGGTGTCGCCGTCAGATGGATTGTCGTCGAGCGCGGGATCTGTCGCGGGGTTGTTGCACTCGGCGATCGCCCGGTCCGTGCCGCCGTCGTGGCGGACCCACGGCCCGCCGCTGACCCGGTCGTCGTTCGGGTCGATCATCGGAGGAGCGTGAGGTGCCACTGCCAGCGCCGGCCCCACGGCGGCGAGCACGCCGCTCCCGGTCGCCGCCGCGACGCTCAGCGCGGCGACCAGGGCTGCCCGGCGCAATCGGGGCGGTCGACCCCTCCTCCGGGGGCCGATGGGGTGTGCGCGGGCGTGCGCGCCAGCCCTGTTGAACATGATGCCTCCCTGTCTCTCTGGTGGTCCGTGGCCTGGCTGGTGCACTCCCGGCGCCTAGCAGGGCCCGGGCGGGATGGCGGCCGCCGCGATGCCGGGCAGCGCCGCCGCGAGCGCGAGCGCGAACGCGACGATGGCCGCGAGGCGGGGCTTCATCCTGGTGGTCGTGGTGGCGGACGTCTTCTCGCACTGACTGGACATGGGAGCCTCCCGGGCCTCGCGGCCGACCGGTGTGTTCGGACGCGGCGATCGTCGCCGCGGTGCAGTGCCGCCACATCAGTGGCAGCACTGGGCTCGAGGACGGCCGCGCCCGTGGGGCCAGAGCTCCGCTTCCGACCGGGCACGGGCTCGAAGGCAGGGACGAGGATGAGCCCGTCCACCGGGTCGTCCGCGGCCGCTCGCACGGCCCTTCGCGTACCGGCGGTCCAACACGCGCAGTACGCCGCGCGCGAGACGGACCCGGCCCCGCCTCGATCCGCGAACGGATCAGGCGGGGCCCGCGGTTCCGAGCAGGGCGCTATCCGACGTTGCTCGGCACGTTGCTCAGCGAGCCGAGTCTCGTCGCGGTGATCTTGAGATCGTGACCGCGCACGTCTCCGACGCCGAAATCGGTGCAGCTCACCGAGACCAGACCGGGCGAGCCGAACGCGTGAACCAGCTGGAACGGGAGCATCGCCGCCGTGCCGGCCAGGGCCGCCTGGTTATCGAACTCCGAGCGGTCGACGTCGCTGCCGGCCGTCAGCCTGCAGACCACGAACATTGCGCGGGCCGCGTTCTGGAACACCTCGAGCTTGGCGGTGATCGCGTAAAGGCCAGCCGGGAGGGACAGCGTCCCCTCGGCGCACGGGCTGTTACACAGGCTCCCGGTGTCGTCGTCGAAGGTCGAGAACGCAGCCGGTCCCGCATTGCAGACCACCGACCCGGTGGAGCCGACCGCCTGGATCGAGGAGCCCAGCGCGCAACCGCCGAACACGCGCAGCTGGAACGAGGTCGAGTCGATCCCGTCGAGCCGGTCGGCGTCCGTCGCCTTGCCGGTCGTGCGCAGGAACGAGGTCGAGTCGATCCCGTCGAGCCGGTCGGCGTCCGTCGCCTTGCCGCCGGTCTGCAGGAAGCTCGTCGAGTCCATTCCATCGACCTTGTCGGCGTCGGGCGCCTTGGCGAGCGGGTCGAGCTTCGCGGTGCCGACCGCGCCGTCGGCAAGCTCTGCTGGCCCGACCGTCCCACGGCCGATCACCGGGTCCGGGTAACTCCCCATCAGCGAGCCGCCGGCGGGGTCGCCGTTGAGCATGGGCGTGCCCGTGGTCGCCGCGACGGCCGTGCCGCCCAGCGCGACGAAGAGCGCGACGTAGCCGATGACGTTGGCGCGAACGTGCGCGCCGGCCTTCCTGAACATGATTCCTCCCTGTCCGTGTCGTAGTTCGGGGTCTGGCTGGGGCACCGAAGGCGCCTAACAGGGCCCGGGCGGGATGGCGGCCGCCGCGACGCCGGGCAGCGCGGCTGCGAGCGCGAACGCGAGCGCGACGATGGCCGCGAAACGGTGCTTCACCCTGGTGGTCGTGGTGGCGGATGTCTCCTCGCACTGACTGGACATGGCAACCTCCCGGGCCTCGGGGCCCACCGGTGTGTGTGTGTGTGTGTGGACATGGCGATCGTCGCCGGGTGCAGGGGCTGCCACATCAGTGGCAGCACGGGGCTCGACGACGGACGCGACCGAGGGCTGGGCCACGCCCGTCGGGCCTCGCTATGCGAGCGGCACCGGCGCGCTCGAGGGCAGATAGGAGGGCGAGCCCGCGTAGACGGCTCTGAGCGGGGTGGCGAGGGCGACCGCTCGCGAGCACCTGGCCACCCCAACGGAGCTGGTTACCGCGGAGCAGATGGTCGTGGTGCCGGCCCTGAAGACGATCGTCTGCGCCGCGATGCCCTCGCCGCTGTCGACGCGGGTGAGCCGTGCGGTCGGTCGGAGCAGGCTGGAGAGCAGGGACGACGGGGTGAGCACGGTTCCGAGGCGGCTGATCGTCAACGTGCCGGCGGCGTAGCCGATCGCGTAATTCGGGTCGGATGCGCCCGAGCAGGTGATGGGATAGGTCCCCACCGGGCTGCCGGTGTGGCCCGTGCTCGTGCAGGTCGCGGGCGTCACCGACCCCGTATCGCCGTTCACGAGCCCCGCGTACGTGGGCGTGAAGGTCATCGGCACCGACGTGCCATAGGCCACTGTGACCGACGGCGCGCGCACATCGAGCGCGGCCCGGGCGACGGTGAGCGTGCCGTCCGCGTAGACGATCTCGTAGTCGCTGTCCGCGGCCCCGGCGCAGGTGATCGGGTAGCTGCCGGCGGCACTCCCGGTGTGGCCGGTGCTCGTGCACGTGGCCGGCGTATCGGGTCCGCTTTCCCCTGAGACGAGGCCGACGTAGGTGGGCGGAAAGCCCGGGGGCACGGCTCCTCCGTAGACCACATCCGCCGACGGTGCTCGGACCGTGAGGACGGAGAGGCCGGTGAAGAGCAACAGCCGGTCGGTCCCCTGCATCGCGGTGGCGGTTGCGGTCAGGTGGCTCGCGACCACAGCTGGGCTCGCGCCGGGGTGGCCCGCGAGGTAGAGGGCGGCCGCACCGGCCACATGCGGGGCCGCCATCGATGTGCCGCTGACGGTGTTACTGGCCGTATGCTCGTGTTCCAGGCCGAGAGGATCGAGGAACCGGGAGCGAAGATGTCGGTGCAGGGCCCGAAATTCGAGAACGAGGCTTTCCAGTCGCTCACGGTCGAGGCGTTGACGGTGATCGCCTCCGCCACCCGTGCGGGCGTATGGTTGCAGGCGTCGTTGTTGTCGTTGCCGGATGCGATCGCGTAGGTGATCCCATCGGCGATGGAGTTGCGCACCGCGGTCTCGAGCGCGGTGTCGCTGCCGCTGCTTCCCAGGCTCATGTTCGCGACGGCGGGACGGCCCGGCTGCGCGGTAACCCAGTCCACTCCGGCGATGACATCCGACGATTCGCCGCCGCCGGCACAGTCCAGGACGCGCACCGCGACGAGCCTGACGCTCTTGGCGACCCCGTAGGTGGCGCCACCGATGGTTGCGGCCACATGGGTGCCGTGCCCCGCGCAATCGGCGCCGTTCTGGCCGTCGCCGACAGTGTCGATGCCCACCGAGGCCCTTCCGCCGAACTCCTGATGGCTGACGCGGATGCCAGTGTCGATGACGTAGGCGGTTACCCCGGCCCCCTCGCTCGCGTATCGGTAGGCGTCGTCGAGTGGAAGGTCTCGCTGGTCGATGCGGTCCAGTCCCCAGGGCGGGTTCGTCTGGGTTGCGGAGGCCCGGACGACGCCGTCTTCCTCGACCAGGGCGACCAGAGGATCCAGCGCCAGCGCCCGGGCGGAGTCCTCGGAGAGCCGGATCGAGAAGCCGATGACCGCGTGGCTGTAGAGGTGGGTGAGGCTCCCCCCGAAGGTCTGCGCAAGGCGTGCGGCGACCTGCGGAAGGACGGGCGCGGGGGTGGAGCACGACGTACGAGCCGGCGACGGGCTCGCTGACGTGGAGGACGGGGTCGACAGGGTCCACCGGTGCGGCGTGCCCCGCAGCGGGGCCGGCCAGGGCCGCACCGACGAGGACCGCCAGGCTCAAGCGGGCGAGCCGAGCTATGCGCCTGACATGGAGTGGCACGCGAACACGCGCGCCGGTCGAGATCGACACGATGCCTCCCCCGGCAACTGGTGGGTTGAGGCGGTGATCGTCGGCTCGTGGACGACCCGCCACATCAGTGGCAGCACTGGAGCGCGGCGCCCCGCCTGGTGGCACTGTCGGCCGGGTCGCGAGGCGAGCTGGCGTCGCGCCGCGGGCGCAGGGGTGAGATCGTTGGCGAGAACCGGAGGGCGGTCGCGATCACATGACTGACCAGGGTCAGCTGGATACGGCGCCGGCCGTGGCGGTCGTGGGTGTGCGCAAGTCCTATGTGTCGGACGGGGCGCCCGTGCGGGCGTTGCGGGGCGTGGACCTGTCGATCGCGCGCGGTGAATTCGTGGCGCTCACCGGCCCGTCGGGGTGCGGGAAGTCGACGCTGCTGAACGTGATCGCGGGGCTGGACACGCCGCAGGACGGCGATGTGATCCTGGCCGGCCACGCGCTCCGCGACCTCGACGAGGACGGGCTCGCACGCCTGCGGCGGGTCCACGTCGGCATGGTCTTCCAGTTCTTCAACCTGCTCGAGTCGATGAGCGTGATCGAGAACGTGGTGATCGCCCGGGTGATCGCGGGCGCGGATCGCCGGAACGCCGAGCAGCGCGCCCGCGACCTGCTCGACCTGCTCGGCCTGGGCGGCAAGCACCACGCGGCTCCGACCGAGCTCTCCGGCGGACAGCGCCAGCGGCTGGCGCTCGCCCGTGCGCTCGCCAACGAGCCCACGATCCTGCTCGCCGACGAGCCGACCGGCGCGCTGGACTCGACGGGCGGCGAGGAGGTGCTCGAGCTGCTGCGCCGGCTCAACCGCTCGGGGCAGACCATCCTGATGGTGACCCATGATGCCGCGGTCGCGGACGCTGCCGGACGCACGGTGGCGATGCGCGACGGACGCATCGGCGACGCTCCGACCGAGCGTGTCCGCGCGGCCGCGCGGTGAGCGGCGCGGCGCTGTACCTGAAGGCCGGCGCGCGGGCGCGCCCGTTGCGCTGGATCGCCCTGATCGTCCTCGTGGGACTGGTCGGAGGCCTGGTGCTCGCCGCGGTCGGGGGAGCGCGTCGCACCGGCAGCGTCGTCGACCGTTTCGCCCGCTACGCCCGGGCCGCCGACGTCTCGATCGAGTGGGGAGGGGCCGCGGGGCTCGGCGACCTGGATCCCGCCAGGGTCGAGCGGTTGCCGCAGGTGGCGGAGGCGCACCGCGCACGGATCCTCTTCTACCGCGCCCGCAGCGACACGGGCCGCACGATCACCAACGCCGACATGGGCCTGGTGGCCAGTCCGGACCTTCGCGAGTTCGTTGCCGTCGATCGCGACCGCATGGTGGCGGGGCGGCGGCCCGATCTGCGGCGTGTCGAGGAGATCGTCATGCCGCAGCGCGCCGCACGCTCGCTCGGGCTCCGGATCGGTAGCACGCTCGACGTTCGCTATGCGACGCCGGCCCAGATGGCGGCGGGAGGGCCGGTGGCGGAACAGGTGCACTACCCCTTCGCCGGGCCGCG
>JAWVEW010000097.1:0-6349 GCA_033856495.1 Miltoncostaeaceae bacterium
CGAGCGCCTGCGCGACCTACGGGAGGCCGTGGCCGAGTCACCCCCATTTGCGGGCCCGGCGCTCGTGCTCGGCGCGGCCGACCCGGCCCAGCCGTACGGCGCCGCCCTGCCCTGGCCCAAGCGACCCGGCGGGCGGGCTCCGGCCCGCGCCGTCGGCGCGCAGGTGGTGCTCCTGGGCGGCGCGCCCGCCCTCTACCTGGAGCGGGGCGGGCGGAGCATGCTGACCCTCCGCGAGCCCGATCCCGCCTGGCTCGAGCCCGCGCTCGAGGCCCTGGCGGCCTGGGTGGCGGCCGACCGGCGCCGGCGCGTGTCGCTGGAGCGAGTCGACGGGATGCCCGTGTTCGAGTCGCCCCTGGAGCCGGCGCTGGTGACGGCCGGCTTCCGGCCCGGCGTGCGCGATCTCGTCCTGCGTGCCTGAGGGGCAGGTCAGCCACCGCAACGCGATCCGCCTGACGCAGGCTCTGGCCGGGCGCGATCTGGTCCTGATCGAGGCGCCGGAGCCGCGGCTGGCCGGCCAGCGCATCCCGGAGCGGCTGGCGGGCGACCGGGTCTGCGTCGTGGAGGCCGCCGGGAAGCACCACCTGATCAGGTTCGAGAGCGGCCGCACGCTCCACTCGCACCTGATGATGAGCGGGGTCTGGCGGGTCCTGCCGGCGACGCGGGTCCTGCGCCGGGGCGGGCTCTGGCTGGCGCTCTGGACGCGCGAGCACGTCGCCGCCCTCTACCGGGGGCCCGTCCTGCGGCTGCTGGAGCCCGGCGAGACGCCGGGCGCGGTCGCGCTGCTCGGCCCCGACCTGCTCGACGAGGAGGTCGACCCGGCCGCCGCGACTGCGCGCGGCCTGGCGCTGGTCGACCCGGCGACGACGGTCGGCGAGGCGCTGCTCGACCAGCGGGTCGTCTCGGGCATCGGCAACGTCTACAAGTGCGAGACCTGCTTCCTCTGCAGGATCGACCCCTGGCGGGCGGTGGGCTCCCTCAGCGCCGAGGAGGCGGCGGAGCTCGGAGCCACCGCGGCCCGGCTGCTTGCGGAGGGGGTCCGCGAGTGGGCGATCACCACCTACCGCGGCAGCGGCGGCCCACCCTTCAGCCGCGAGCGCACCTGGGTCTACGGCCGTCGCGGGCGCCCCTGCCGGCGCTGCGGCACGCCCGTGCGAGCGCGCGGCCAGGGCGACGCCAACCGGGTCACGTACTGGTGCCCCGGCTGCCAACGGTAGGGCGGTCCACGAGCATGGGCGATCGCGGGAGCGGAGGAGACGGCCGGCGCCCGTCTCTGGGATCCGGTGCTGCACGAGCGCTTCGACCTCATCGGGGTGGACCCGCGCGGCATCGGCCTCAGCACCCGCGTGCAGTGCGACCCCGCCGCCGTCAACCAGCCCGTCCCGCTCTTTCCCGCGCAACCGGGCCGAGTTCCGGCTGCTTGCGGACCACGCCCGCGCGGTCGGCGAGAGCTGCCTCAGGCTCACCGGGCCGCTTCTGGGCCACGTGGACACGGTCAGCGTCGCCCGCGACATTGAGGCCCTGCGCCGGGCGCTCGGGGAGGGCAAGCTCAACTTCCTGGGGCTGTCCTACGGTGCCGAGCTGGGCGCCCAGTACGCCGAGCTCTACCCGAAGCGCATCCGGGTCATGGCGCTCGACGGCGCCCTCGAGCACTCCCTCTCCGGGGCCACGCTGTTCGCGGACGCGGCGGCCGGATACGAGGACACGCTGCTGCGCTTCGCGTCGTGGTGCGGCCGGACGACGAGCTGCCCCCTCCACGGGCGGGACGTGCTGGCGCTGTTCGACCGCCTCGTCCGGCAGGCCGACCGGAAGCCGATCCCCGCGCCCCAGTGATCCCGGCGTTCGGGCTTCCCGGCTGGCTGGGCTTCGCGCAAGCCCTGGCCGAGGCGGAGGGCGGGGACGCCAGCGCGTTCTCGTCGAGCCTGGCGACCGACCCCCGGGAGAGCTTCGGCGGGCTGGCCGTGTACTGCGTCGACTTCCCGCGGATCGCCGGCTATGGGGACCTCGTCGCGAAGATGCGCCTCGGCCGCGGATGCATGCGCTGGCCGGTCCCGATCGCCAACCCGCCCCACCGGGCGCGCATCCGCGGCGCCCCGCCGATCCTGCTCGCCAACGCGACCCACGACCCCTCGACGCCCTTCGTCTGGGCGCACGGCCTGCTCGACCAGATCCCCAGCGCCGTCCTGGTCACCCGCGAGGGCGACGGCCACACGTCCTCGTGGCTCCAGGGGCGCAGCCGCACGCGCGACGCCATCGTCCGGTACCTGATCACCGGATCGACCCCGCCCCGAACACGGTCTATCCCGACTGACGCCCGGACCGCGCGATCACGCGGCCGCCGGAGGAAGGGGTTCCTGTCCCGCTCGGCGCGCCGCGCGCCGGCTCGCGAGCTCGCCGTTCACCTCCGCCCCGATCAGCAGCATGAGCCCGGTCAGGTAGAGGAACAGCAGGTAGACCACCACGGTGGCGAGGCTTCCGTAGACCGTGCCGTAGGAGAAGTGGTCGACGTACGCCCGGAAGGCCTGCGTCATCCCCAGCCAGCCGCCCACGGCGACCAGCGCGCCGGGCAGGATCGTCGGCAGCCGCGGCCGGAGGCCGTTCGTGCCGTACCGGTAGAGCAGCAGCGTGAACGCGACCAGCGCCGCCACCCCGATCGGGAAGACGCTGTCCTTGGCGAGGTCGCGCGCCGTCCCGCTCAGCCCGACGTAATCGGCGACGGCGTCGATGAGGCGCGGGCCGACGACCAGGGCGAGCGTCGTCACCGCGACCAGCACGCTCGTCGCGGCGGCGAAGCCGATGGCGACCATCTTGCCCCGGAACCAGGGCCGGGAGGGCACGCCGTAGGCCTTGTCCAGCGCGCTCATCAGGGTGCTGATGACGTTCGAGGTCACGTAGATGGCCGCCACGACGCCGATCGCGAGGAAGATCGCCGCGTTGTTGGAGTTCCTCGTCGCCGACTTCACGGACGAGCGCAGGAGCTCCTGCAGCGCCGGCGGGATGGCGTTTCCGAAGGTGCCGATCAGGCGGTCGTAGGTCCCGGCCGAGCCGGCGATCCCGAACGCGGAGACCAGCACGAACAGGAAGGGCACCGTCGCCAGCACGGCGTTGTAGGCGAACTGGCTCGCGGCGCCGGTCGCGTTGTGCGCGATCACCCGGTGGAAGGTGTCCCGGACGAGCCGGAACGGCGCCTTGGCGGCCCCGACGAGGCGCCCCCGGCCGCGCCGCACGCGCCGGCCGCGGGGCTTCGGCGGGTCGGGGTCGGCTCCATCCGCCGCCGCAACACCCGGACGGGCGCCTCCGCGCCCTGGCCGCAGGCGTGAAAGCCCCCCGCCGGAGGGGCGAGATTCCACCGTTTTGGGGGGTGTCGGGGGCGCGCTCAGAGGGCAATCTTCTCGCACAGGGTCGCCCCTCACACGCCAGTACAAACGAGACCGCATCGGCGCTTGGGCACGGCGTCACCGGACCTCGGGCGTCGCTCCTTCTGGGAGAAGTCGAGCGAGGGGGCGGCCCTCTTTCATCTTTCGCCGAGCACGCCGCGCGCCCCTCCGCGCTGGGGGCTCAGCGCGACTGGCTGAGAAGGACCGCCAGATCGGCGTAGCAGAGCCCGTCCGGACTCTCCGGGAGGCCGAGATCGTGGTTCAGGCTGGCGGCCAGGCTGCGCGCCCGGTCGAGCACCGCGCGGTGCACCGCGAGCCCGGGCGCCGTCTCGGCGACGCGCTTGGTCTCGTTGCGAAGCTGATTCAGGTCCGCCGCCGGCGAGTTGAACGACGGCTTCGGCGGCGGGGTCCAGGTGGGCGACTCGGTGCTCACCGGCCGCAGGATATCCGACGGACGCCCCGGCGGTCGGAGGCCGGGTCAGCGCGCGAAGGGCATCGGCGGCGCGTCGCGAACCTTAGGGCAACCGGACGACTGCCCCGTCGCTCCGGGGGCTCGCGGATCCCCCCGTTGGGGGACACGAGCCCTCCGCCGCGCTGCCGAAGAGGAGGTGAACGCTCAGACGGCAGGGTGTCGGACGACGGGGGGCCAGGAGATGCGCGTGGGAAAGAAGCGGACAGCGATTCTCTCGGGTGCGGCGCACGTGGCCGCCGCGGCCGCGGCCCTGGCCGGGACGATGCCGGCCCTCGGGGGCGCCCTGGCGCTCGGCCGGCCCGCTCCGCTCACGCAGCTTCCGCCGCTCCTCGGCCGGGCGCGGCGCGCCGGCGCGCCGAGGGGGCGCAGCCTCGCCGACGCCGCCCGGGCGCTCGCCCGGGGCGAGACCTGGCGGCGGCGCGAGCAGATCGTCGTCCGCGCCCGCTCATGGCACGCGCCCGACCCGGCCGAGACCGTGGGCCTCGCCTGGAGCGTCAGCGGCGCCGACGAGGCGCCCGCCGGCGGGCCCGTGCTCTGGGGCATCGCCAGCGCCCGCGCCGGCGCGATCGTCGCCTTCTTCCCGACCCGCGCCCGCGCCGAGGCGGCGCTGCGCGAGGTCCGCGCCGAGCACCCCGGGCTCGCGGACGGCTCCCGCCGCGTGGTCAGGGTGGACCTCGGCCTGTCCCCGGGCGACAGCTTCCGCCCCGAGCGCGCCGCCGTCATGGGCGCCCTGCCGCCCCGGGTCCTCGCCATCTCCCCCGGCCCGACGCCCTTCTTCCTGCTGCAGGGCTGACGGCCGCAGGCCTCGGGCCTGCGATCGACGCCGCCTCCGTGAGGGGCGTCGGCGTTTCGGGGGCCGACGCGCCGGGGCACGGGGAGCGTGACCTCACGTCCCCCATCCACGGAAGGCCCGTGCCGGAGACCGCCTCGATCGCCGTGCTCGACGCCGCGACCGAGGCGCTGGAGCGCGCGGGGGGCGGCGAGGGGCGCGACGCGCTCGACCGGGCCGGCTTCCTCACCCGGCGCTGGGACGAGCGGTGGCTCTCCAAGGGCATCGGGGACGGCGTACTCGTCGAGCTGATCTTCATCCCGTCCGACATGCACCTGGACGAGCAGTTGCTGGAGCCGCCGGACGGCGTGGAGCTCATGTCGTGATCCGGGTCGCCGCCGTCGGGGACATCCACCTGGGCACCGACTCGCGCGGCCGCCTGCGCGCGCAGCTCGGGCGCCCGGACGACGACGCCGACCTGTTCCTCCTGGCGGGCGACCTCACCACCTGCGGCCATCCCGACGAGGGCGCGGTGGTCGCGCGGAGGAGCTCGCCGGCCCTGGGCGTCCCGGCCATCGCGGTCCTCGGCAACCACGACCACCACGCCGATCGGGACGGGGCGGATCTCGTCCTCCACGGCCACGCCCACGCCGGCACCGCGGCCGGCGAGACGCCCGGCGGGATCCCCGTCCGGAACGTGGCACAGCCCGTGATCGCCGCCGCGGGGAGCCGGTCATCGTGGAGGCGGCCAGGGCTCATCAGGTCCAGCCCGCGGCGCGATCGTCAGGAGGTCCTCGAGCGCCGCCGTCAGCCGGCGCGTCACCTGCGGTGAGCCCGCGCCCGCGAGCCTGATCTCGTCGAAGGCCAGCCGGACGAAGCCGTCCCAGCCGAGGGTGGGGACGACCAGCCGCAAGCGGCCCTCCTCGTCGCGATGGCGGCCCGAGGGGATCGCCCGCGGCGCGAGCTGGCGCAGCAGGCCGTGGAGACGGTCGATGACCTGGACGGTCGTGGTCGGATCCTCGAACGGCTGCAACCGGCCGGATCAGGGCCCGCCCGGGACCCAGCCACGCAAACACAGACGCCAGGGCGAAGAGCGCCCCCTCCCGGCGTGAGCGCCGCAGCGCGGCCGGCCAGCTCGGGCGCAGCGGCGAGGCCCGCCGTCCCGGGCGCCGGCGCAGCGCTAAAGATGCAACATGCATCTCAGTTGCTCCCCTGTCTGGCCAATTGGCCGTCGACGCGGCGGTCAAATGGCCATTGGGCAGCAGGCGCCGGCGGCGGGCTCAACCGCGCCGCCAGCGGCGGCCGGCCAATTGGCCGCCGACGGAGCGTGTCGCACAGCTCGCCGGCACGAGGCGCCAAGCGGCTGCGGCTCCGGGAGCTGTGCCCCTGTTTCGACGAACCTGCCGGGGCGTCGGGCGCGAACGGGCCGACTCCGCAGGGCCGGCACACGGCCAGGCGAACGAGGCTCAGTGGCCCGCGGCGCAGGAGGAGCCGCGCCCGCCCGGCCGGCGCCCTCCGGGCCGCCTCCGGGCGGCGCTCGTCGGCGGCGGCGCGTGGTGAGGCTACGGCGCCCGGCACCGCCAGCGCGCGGCGCCAGGGCCGCTGCCCCCCAAGGCCTCGCCGATCGAGCGCGCGCCGAAGATCCCGGGCGGGGATCCCACCGCCCACGCAGGAAGCGATGCTCGCCCCCCCCCGTGGCCGTGGCTCTGCCCAGAGGCGCCCGCGGCGGAGGCA
>JAWVEW010000098.1:0-3130 GCA_033856495.1 Miltoncostaeaceae bacterium
CCTCGCCGAGCGCTGCATCCCGCGATCGCTCACGACGCCCTCGGGGCGTCCCTGGCGACGACGACGCCCGCCTCGAAGCGGACTTTCGCGCACGGAGGACGGAATGGCGACCACCCGCGGATGAACAACGGCCCGGTGAAACCCAACCCTGCGTCGCGGCTCAGCAGGGAACACCGTGACGCCGCGGTTCGTACGTCTCGGAAACGAGCGTTCCTGCTCGACGGCAGGCCCGGCGCCCTCTCGGTCATCGGCCTGAGTCTGAGCGGCCAGATGGCGACCGTGTAAGCCGGCCAACTACCGACCAAAGTCACACGCACGCCGCCTCTGCGAGCTCTCCGAGCTACCGTGCCAGTCTTGCGCTACGTCGTGCTTCGGTGCCTCCAAGCGTCCCCGCGGCCGGTCAACCGATCACCTTGTTGCCCTTTACTGCTAGAGTAAAGGCGATGCCGCGGATCTCCACGAAAAACCAGGTCACCATCCCGGTCGCTGCGCTTGAGGAAGCCGGCTTGCACGCCGGCGACCAGGTCGTCGTCGAGGCGCTCGAGGAGGGCGAGCTGCGCATCCGGCGCGGCCCACCCGCCAGCTTCGAGAGCGCCTTCGGCGCCCTCACCGGAACGTACCCTGCCGGGTACCTCGAGCAGCTCGATCGCGACGACGAGCAGCGGTGAAGCTCGTCCTCGACGCCGACGTCATGATCGGCGCGCTGGACGGGTCCGATCCGCATCATGCGCGGGCCCGGGAGCTCTTCGTGGGCTGGCAGAGCGAGGGCGCAACGCGGTTGATCAGCGTCGTCAACCTCTCCGAGGTCCTTGTCGCCCCGGCCGGTGATCGCGAGCGGCTGCGAGCAGCACGTACCGCGATCGCCGCGCTGGGCGTCGGGGTCCATGCGCCCGGCGAAGCGACCGGCGTGGAGGCCGCGCGACTGCGACGGGCTCACCCGATCAGCCTCCCGGACGCCTACTGCCTGGCAACCGCCCGCCACGCCGATGCCGCGGTCGTCTCCTTCGACGAGAAAGTCGTTCGCGCCGCCCAGCTCGAAGGGATCGCGGCCATCGAGACGTCGCCACGGCGACGACGGCAGGGCGGACCCTGAGCCGTCGCATTGTCGTAGGCGTCGCCGCTCGAGCGACCGAGGGCGCGATGCCGAGCTCGTCCAGGCGGTCGGTGTAGTGGATGCTCGTGTACTGCTTAGCCTGGATCCACCGCTTGGGGAGCCGGGTTACGTCCGAGGCTGAGGTCAGAATGACCTCCTGAGCAGGCAAGACGGCTGTGCTGGCAGCCGCGAGCCCTGCGCTCAGGAGGTCACCCATATGGTGACGATGCCGAAGGACGGCACGCCCGGGCGGCGCGGCCCGTTGGACCGGCTCGAGGTGGCCTTCGACGACGGCCGGGCGGTGGCAAACGCGGGCCTGCTCCTGCCGGCGACGCTCGCCCAGCAGTTCGAGCTCGAGGCGTTGTGCGACCGGGTGGTGAACCTGGGAAGGCGAGCGGGCGCCGCCCGGCCGGGACGCAAGCTGATGACCCTGGTGCACGCGATCCTTGCCGGCGCCGACTCGATCGATGACTGCGACCTGCTTCGCGCCGGCGCCAGTGGCCAGCTGCTCGGCCACCGCGTGATGGCCCCCTCGACGCTCGGGACCTTCCTGCGCGCGTTCACGTTCGGCCACGTGCGCCAGCTCGACCGGCTCTGTGAGCTGGCGCTCACCCGCGCCTGGGCCGCCGGCGCCGGGCCCGGAAGCGCGCCGATGGTGATGGATCTCGACTCCACGATCTGCGAGGTCCACGGCTACAAGAAGCAGGGAGCCGGCTTTGCCCACACCCGGGTGCGCGGCTACCACCCGCTGCTTGCCACCCGCGCCCAGACCGGCGAGGTCTTGCACGTCAGGATGCGCCGGGGCCAGGCCAACACCATGCGCGGGGCCGAGCGCTTCGTGCGCGAGCTTTCGGGCCGGGTGCGCCGGGCGGGCGCCCGGGGCCAGCTCACGATCCGCGCCGACTCGGGCTTTTGGGCAACGCGCGTGATCGAGGCCCTCCAGCAGCACCAGATCCGCTTCTCGATCAGCGTCCGCACCGGCAATAAGGGCATCGCCGGGGCGATCGCCGCGATCCCGGACGCAGACTGGACGCCGATCGACTACACGGCCGGCGGCGAGGCCGAGGTGGCAGAGACGCTCTACAAGGAGCTGCGGCTCATCGTGCGCCGCACGCGCCTTGTCGGCGCCCAGGCAGAGCTCTTCCCCGACTGGCGCCACCACGCCTTCCTCACCGACCGCGCGGGGAGCGCGATCATGCTCGACGCCGACCATCGCCAGCACGCCGTCTGCGAGCTCGCGATCCGCGATCTGAAGGCCGAGGGGCTCGCACACTGCCCCTCGGGGCGCTTTGCTGCCAACGCCGCCTGGGCGGTGATCGCGGCGCTCGCCCACAACCTGGTGCGCTGGGTGAGCGCGATCGGGCTGGAAAGCACCGGGCAGGTGGTGGGCGAGACGATCCGCCGCCGCTACCTGTGCCTGCCCGGCCGGCTCACCCGCTCCGGCCGGCGACGCCGGCTGCACCTGCCCCGTCACTGGCCCTGGGCCGAGGGGTTCCTCGCCGCGCTTGAGCGTCTGCGAGCGGTGGCGCTGCGGGCCTGAGCAGCTGCGCGAGGCCCCATCGCTCACACCCGCGGTGCCTGGAGCGAGCGCCCGACCCCGCCAGCCGGGCTGAATGCGCTCCGAAGCGCTCGCGCCTGGACGGTCGCAGACCTGATCCCGGCTCAGGAGCCCAGGCTGCCGCCCCTACCAGCGTGCAGCACCACGCTGGCCCCCGTTATCGCCTCGGCGGCGATCAAATCGGTGGATCCAGGCTTAGTGGTTCCCGCGCCGTAAGTAGCGTCGGTGCAGCTCGCCGAGACCGGAGGGGTGCAGCCCCCTGGCGTGGTGGCGCGCGGGGGAGGCGTCGCTCACGGCTCGACCGGCCCCCCATATCAGCCTGAATGGCTGGCAGCGCTCACAACGAGCAAGCACGCCACCTGCGTGGCCCGGACCAGAACCCAGGCCGCCTAGCTGACGATCACCGCGACGCCGACGCGACCGCCGTCGACGTCGATGACGGTGCCGTGCACGAACCCGGCCTCGTCGCTCGCGAGGTA
>JAWVEW010000099.1:0-5672 GCA_033856495.1 Miltoncostaeaceae bacterium
GCATCGCTCGCGCAGCCGAGCGACCGGCGGGGGCCGCAGCGCGCCGCGCACGGGCCGCCGAGCAGCGCGCGCTGGCCGCCCAGGACCGCCAGGACGCGGCGGAGGACCGCGAGCAGGCCGCCCGGGACCGCCTGCACGCCCTGGCGGACCGCGAAGCGCTCGCGCGCCAGCTTGCGTTCACCGAGACCGACCCGCTCACCGGGACGCGCGCGCGAGCGGCGGGCCTGAGCGCCCTCGACGTCGAGCTGAATCGCTGCCGCAGGACCGGCGGCATGCTCGCCGTCGCCTACGTCGACGCCGTCGGATTGAAGGCCGTCAACGACACCGAGGGCCACGCGGCCGGGGACGCGCTGCTCAAACGCGTCGTGCAGCGCATCAAGCGTCACCTGCGGCCCTATGACCTGATCGTCCGCCTCGGCGGCGACGAGTTCCTCTGCGCGATGTCCAACATGACCGTCCTGGATGCGCGCCGGCGGTTCGGCGTCATCTCCGTCGCCCTCGCCGCTGCACCCCATGCCGATGCGATCAGGACCGGCTTCGCCCAGCTCAGACCGAACGAGACGGCCGCGGAGTTGATCGAGCGCGCGGACAACGAGCTGATCGACACCCACCACGACACCCACGACGGTCCGCCGCAGCCGACCGTCGACGGGAGCGCAGACTGGCCGCGGTGATCCCGGACGCGGCCGGGGCCGGCCGGGGCCCGGGCCTACCGCATCAGTCCGGTCGCAGGCGGGCCACGAGGAAGCCGTCCGTGCGATCGCGGTGCGGCAGGGTGAGGAGCGCGCCGGCGAGCCGGGGGTGGGCCGCCTCCGGCAGCGCCGGGCGCAGGTCGTCCAGGCGGGCCCCCGCGGCGAGCGCGCCGGCGACGATCTCCTCCCCCTCCTCCGGCAGCAGCGTGCAGACGCTGTAGACGACGCGCCCGCCGGGCCGCACGCAGGCCAGGGCGCGCTCGAGCAGCGCCGACTGCAGCTCCACCAGGGGGCCGATCGCCTCCTCGCGCCGGCGCCAGCGGGCGTCGGGCCGTGCCGCCAGTACGCCCAGCCCGGTGCAGGGCGGATCGACCAGGGCGGCGTCGAAGGGGCCGTGGAGGGCCACCGTGCGGGCATCTCCCTCGATCACGGTGACGCGGGCGCCGAGGCGGCGTGCAAGAGCGCGCAGCGCCTCCGCCCGTGCCGGCCGCAACTCCACGCTGACGATCTCGGCCCCGTTGCGCGTCAGCGCGGCCAGGTGAGTGGCCTTGGCCCCCGGCGCCGCGCAGAGGTCGAGCACGCGCTCGCGCGGGCGCGCGTCGAGCGCCCTCGCGGCGAGCATCGAGGCGCGACTCTGTCCCATCACCAGCCCGTGCGCCCAGGCCGCCGAGTCCTCCAGGGCGAAGGCGCCGTCCATGACGTAGGCCTCGGGGATGAGGGGGTCGCGCCGGGCGCCGGCGGGAAGCTCGCGCTCCAGCCCGATCCGGGGCCCGCGAAGCGGGTTCCAGCGGACCGCCGTCTCGGCGGGGAGGTTCGCGGCGGCGAGCACTCCGCGCGCATCCGCCGCGCCCAGGGCGGCCGTGAGCCGGGTGGCGACCCAGTCCGGCACCGAGTGCAGCAGCGCGAGCGTGGCGGGATCGTCCCCACCGGCGGCCTCGAGCTCCCGCAACCGGCCCGGCGCCTCCCGGGCCAGCCGGCGCAGCACCGCGTTCGCCAGCCCGGCGCGCGCGTTCGCCCGCCGGGCCGGGCCGCCCAGGCCGCGGGCAAGCCGCACCGCCTGGTCCACGGCGGCGCGCTCGGGCACTGCGTCCGAGAAGGCGAGCTCGTAGGCGCCGAGCCGGAGCACGTCGCGAAGCGCCGGCTCGAGCGCCGCCGATCGCTCCAGCGCGTCGTCGATCAGCCAGTCGAGCGTACGCCGGCGCTGGACGACGCCGTACGCGAGCCGCATCGCCTGCGCCCGGTCACGCGGGT
Organism: Miltoncostaeaceae bacterium; assembly: GCA_033856495.1. Classification (GTDB taxonomy): domain Bacteria; phylum Actinomycetota; class Thermoleophilia; order Miltoncostaeales; family Miltoncostaeaceae; genus JAWVEW01. The sequence goes on from JAWVEW010000099.1 coordinate 1,944, forward strand.
CGAGCCCGGCCCGCCGCGCCTCCCCGGCCAGGGCGCGGTCGGCGTAGGCGCCCGCGTCCACACGGCGCGCCACGGCGAGCGCCACCGCGCGCGCAGGGCCGACGCCGGCGGCGGGGCGGCTACTGCGCCGCGCGGCCGAGCTCGAGGGCACCGCGCCAGCCCCGGAGGAAGGCGGCGGCGGGCATGCGGCTGCGGTTCGGGGGCTGCAGCTCGAGCACCTCCAGCGCTCCATCGGCGCAGCCCACCACGAGCCGCTCGCCATCGACGGAGAGGCCCTCCACACCGGGCTCCGCCCGGGCGTTCACGCGCCAGATCTTGAACCGTTGGCCGTCGATGTAGCAGTAGGCGCCCAGATGGGGCGAGAGCGCCCGGATCTGGTTGGCCAGCTCGACGGCCGGCCGGCCGAAGTCGAGCATGCGGTCCTCGATCGCGATCTTCGGAGCCAGCGACACGCCGGACTTGGGCTGGGCCTTGAACTTCAGCGTTCCCGCCTCCAGCTGGTTGAGCGCCTCGACCAGCAGCTCGCCGCCGATGAGCGCGAGGCGAGCCGTCACCGAGCCGGCGTCGTCCTCCGGGTCGATGTCGACCTTCCGCACGGCCGCGACGGGTCCCGTGTCGAGCCCCGCCTCCATCTGCATGATCGTGACGCCGGTCTCCCGGGCGCCGTCCATGATCGCCCGCTCGACGGGCGCCGCGCCGCGGTAAGCGGGCAGGACCGAGTAGTGGACGTTGATGCAGGGACGCATCGAGAGCAGCGGCTCGCGCAGGATCTGGCCGTAGGCGGCGACGCAGAGGGCGCCGACGCCCGCCTCGTCAAGCGCCTCGAGCGAGTCGGCGGAGTTGATCGACGCGGGCTCGATGAGCGGCAGGCCAAGCCGCCCCGCCGCCTCGGCGACGGGCGTCGGGAGGGGCGTCCCCACCCGCCCGCGCGGCCGCTCGGGCTGGCTGATCACCAGGCCGACCTCGTGGGCCGAGGCGGCGAGCGCCTCCAACACCGGAACGGCGGCCAGCGGGCTGCCCGCGAACGCCACCTTCATTGCCGCGCTACCGGCTTGCGCGCAGCGCGGCGAGGGCTTCGCGGCGCTGCTCGACCGTCGTGCGGTCGAGGATCAGGACGCCGTCGAGGTGGTCCACCTCGTGCTGGATCACGCGCGCCTCGTAGCCCTCGGCCTCGAGCGTGACCGGGTTGCCGGCGAGGTCCTGGGCGCTGACGCGCACCGCGGCGGCGCGGGGAACCTCGACCACGATCTCCCCGATCGAGAGGCAACCCTCGGTGGCCACCACCTCATCGTCGGAGCGCCAGTCGATTCTGGGGTTGCAGAGCGCGACCACAGGGGCGTCGTCGTCGGCGGGCCGCAGCACCAGCAGCCGGCGCAGGTGCCCGATCTGGTTCGCCGCGAGCCCGACCCCCCGGGCGTCGTGCATGAGCACCACCATCCGCTCGGCGTCGGCGCGCAGGGCGGCGTCGAAGACCGTGACCGGTTCGGCCGGGGTGCGCAGGATCGGGTCGCCGTACTGGCGGATGTGGGAGAGCGCGGCGAGCCGCCGCTCCTCGAGGACGGGGTCGTCAACCGATCGGGTGGACACGTCTCGATGGTAACACTGCCGACCGCGCCTCCTCCTGGCGCGCGGGCGGGGCGGAGGGACGCCGCCACGCGGGGGCGTCGTCCGGGGCGGGTGCGATCATTCCCCCATGTCCCCCGAGCCGCTGGAGCGTCGCCTTGCCCGGCTGAGCCCCGAGGCGCGCCACCTCCTGCTCGCGCTGCCCGAGCCCCAGCGGGCGCTGCTGGCAGCCGTCCTGGGCGCCGACGGACTGCCGCGCAGCCTGGCGGAAGCCGCCGAGCTGCTCGGCGTGCACCCGCGGCTGGCGGCCCGGATCGAGGCCGTCGCCCTACGCCAGCTGGGGCCGGAGGCGGCGGCGGTGCTCATGGGCACCGGCCGCGACCCCGAGACCGGGACCGGCTAGCCCAGTGGAGCGGCCGGCGGCGGCACGTCCCGAGCAGCTGGCCCTCTCGGCGTTCGCCCCCGGCGACCTCGTGACCTTCTACGGCGACCGCGGCCGGCGGATCGGCCGCTTCGTCGGAGTGGCCTCCCGGGGCCCTCGCCGTGGCATGGCCGAGGTCGCGATCGGCGGCCACCTGATGCCGGAGCGCAGGGTCTGGGTACGGCCGGACCGGCTGGCCCCGGTGGGGCGCGCGGCCGGCGGGGGGAAGCCCCGGGCCTGACGCCGGCGGGGCCGGCCGGCCGGCAGATTGGAAGCTTGCGGCGGTCTCTGGCCAATTGGCCGCGGACGGAGCCTGTCGCACAGCTCATCGGCGGATGCGCCCAGCCAGTGTCCTGCGAAGGGGCTGGGCCGGGCCGGCGACGATCGCGTTTGGGGCGCCGGCCGCAAGCGGCCGGGCGCCGGCCGATCAGGCCGCCTGGGGCCTTTCCAGCGCCCGCTCGGCGTACCCGCCGCGCCAGATCTTGAGCAGGTTGTGGGTGAGGGTGATGAGCCGCCACTCACTCTGGCAGGCCGCAAGCCCCCGGCGCATGAACGCGGTGATGGCGCGGGGGCTTTTGATCTGGCCGAAGACGGGCTCGATCATCATGCTGCGCCGCGTGTAGAGCGCCCGGCCGGGTTTGGTCAGAAGCCGCCGGGTCATCCGCTCGATCGGCGCGAGCCCGGCAAGGCGCCCGCGGGGCGGGCCTGCGGCGGCGCGCTCCCTGAGCGTGCGGCCGCTCATGGTGGCGATGAGCCGATCGGGGGCGCCGTCGGGACGGGCGAGGTTTGCCTCGCTGAGGTAGCCGGCGTCGGCAAGCACGGTGCCGATCGGACGGGCCACGCCGGCGGCGCGAAGGTTCTCCTGCGCCGCGCTGAGCACCGGCGCGAAGAGGTTCACGTCGGCGGCGCAGGCAGAGAGCTCGGCCGCGAAGACGATCTGGCCCGGCCCCACCAGAGCCTGGGCATTGTAGCCCTGAAGGAATCCCAGGGAGGTCTTCTGCACCCGGCTGTCGGGGTCGGTGGTGTTGGCCTTGGCGGTGAGATCCGGCGCCGGAGCCTTGGGCCTTCTGCCGCGGATGCCCTTGCCGGTCTCGCGCTCGCGGGCGGCGCGCGCCTCGAGGTGCGCCTCGTGCGCGCTGGTGCGCGCTGCGTCCTCCCGGTCGAGCTCGGCGAGCGCCTTCGTGATCCGCTCGCGCCGGCTGCGCGGGTCACAAAGCTCGGGCGGGGGCTCGTCCCCGCGCCGCCCGGGCCCGTAGAGCGCGTCTTCGGCTGCGTCGGTCTCGGCGGCCTCGGCGAGGATGCGCGCCACTTCCTCGGCGAGCGCCTCGCGGGTGCGGTTGGCCTGCATGGAGGCATTCGCGGCGATCTTGGTGCCATCGAGCGCCACCACCCCCACCGCGATCATGCCGGCGCGCGCGCAGAGCGCGAGCGCCTGGGTGAAGAGCTCACCGAGCGCGGCCTCGTGGCGCTGGCGAAAGCGAGCGATGGTGGCGTGGTCGGGCGTGTGGTTCGCCGCGATCACGCGGTAGGCCAGGTCCTCGTGGAGCCGACGCTCGATCAGGCGGCTCGAGCGCTCGCCGCGGCAGTAGGCGTAGATCAGGACGGCGAGCATGAGGTCCGGGTCGTAGCTTGCCCTGCCCACGCCGTCGGCCCGCAGCTCGGCCCAGAAGGCGCAGGTATCAAGGGCGGCCACGGCGTCGATCACGAACCAGGCCAGGTGATCGGCAGGCAGCCAGTCGCGAAGG
>JAWVEW010000100.1:0-3809 GCA_033856495.1 Miltoncostaeaceae bacterium
GGTGCTGGCGGTGATCATCATCGGCTTCATCGCGGGAGTGCGGCTGCCGGGCAACTTCCCGGTCGGCCTCGCGGCGCTGCTGCTGGGAAGCGCGATCGCCTGGGCGGGTGGCCTGATGTCGGCGCCCGCGGTCGGTGACGCCGCCGAGCAGATCGCGGTCGGCATTCCGACGCTCAACCTCAGCCTGCTCTTCGACGGCCTGGAGGGCATCTCGCCGCTGCTGGCCACGGCGATCCCGCTGGGCATCTACAACTTCACCGAGGCGATGAGCAACGTGGAGAGCGCCGCCGCCGCGGGTGACCGCTACAACCTGCGCAGCGTGCTGCTGGCCGACGGCACCGGCGCCGTGATCGGCTCCTGCCTCGGATCGCCCTTCCCGCCAGCGGTTTACATCGGTCACCCGGGCTGGAAGGACGCCGGTGGCCGGACCGGATACTCGATGGCCACCGGCGCCGTCATCGCCCTGATGTGCTTCCTCGGGCTGTTCGGCTTGCTCAGTGCGCTGCTGCCGATCCCGGCGATCGTGCCGATCCTGCTCTTCATCGGGCTGGTGATCGGCGCCCAGGCCTTCCGGGCGACCCCGAAGGCCTACTACCCGGCCGTCGTGCTGGCGATGGTGCCCAACATCGCCCAGTGGGCGACCGGCCAGGTCGACAACGCCCTCGCCGCAGCCGGCACCACCGCCTCCCAGGTCGGCTACGACGCGCTCGCCGGCGCCGGCACGATCTACGGCGGGCTCAGCAAGCTCGGGGAAGGCGCCGTGCTCGCAGGGATGGTCCTGGGCGCGATCGCGGTCTTCATGATCGACCGCCGCTTCCTCTGGGCGGCCGGGTACAGCATCTTCGGCGCCGGGCTCGCGGCGGTCGGGCTGATCCACGGCGCGCGGGTGCACCTGTTCGAGTCGCCCGGCATCGCGCTCGGCTACGTCCTCATGGGGGCCGTCTGCCTCGGCTTCCACTTCCTCGGGGTGCCGGTCCGGGAGACCGACGAGGCGGACCCGATGGACGTGGAGGTCAGGGCCGAGCGCGCGCGGGCGCCGGCGCCGGCCACCGAGGGGCCGGGGCCGCTGATCGACGGCGCCGCCCCGGCCCCCGCGGGCGGAGGCTGAGGTGACGGTCACGGTGCCGGCGAGGCCGTACGAGCTCGCGCTCGATCCGGCCCGGACCGCGCTGGTGGTGATCGACATGCAGCGCGACTTCCTGGAGCCGGGCGGCTTCGGAGCGATGCTGGGCAACGACGTCTCCCAGCTCGCGCGGGTGGTGGAGCCGCTGCGGGTCGTGCTCGGTGCGGCGCGGGCGGCGGGCATGATGGTGGTCCACACGCGCGAGGGCCACCGCCCCGACCTTGCCGACTGCCCGCCGAGCAAGCTCGCGCGCGGGCGCCTCGCGTGCGGCATCGGCGACGCGGGGCCGAAGGGGCGGGTGCTCGTGCGCGGCGAGGCCGGGCACGACATCGTGGAGGAGCTCGCGCCGATCGACGGCGAGGTGGTGCTCGACAAGCCGGGGAAGGGCGCCTTCTATGCCACCGACCTGGAGCTCCTGCTGCGGAACCGCGGCGTCGCCACGCTAGTCGTCACCGGCGTCACCACCGAGGTCTGCGTGCACACCACCGTTCGCGAGGCCAACGACCGCGGCTTCGAGTGCCTGGTGCTGGAGGACTGCGTGGGCTCCTACTTCCCGGAGTTCCACGAGGTGGGGCTGCGCATGATCGCGGCCCAGGGCGGCATCTTCGGCTGGGTGGCGCCCTCGGCCGCGCTGCTCGCCGCCATCGTCCCGGCCGGCGCCGGGGCCGCGGCCTGAGGGAGCCCGGGTGGTCTACGGCACCGTCGAGGCGGATCCCTACCCCTGGCCCTTCGACGGCGTCCTCGACCCCGCGCGCACCGCCGTCGTCTGCATCGACTGGCAGGTGGACTTCTGCGGCGCCGGCGGCTACGTCGACCGCATGGGCTACGACCTCAGCCTGACTCGGGCCGGGCTCGAGCCGACGGCGCGGGTGCTGGCCGCGACGCGCGAGCGGAGCTTCTCGGTCATCCACACGCGCGAGGGGCACCGCCCCGACCTCGCCGACTGCCCGGCCAACAAGCGCTGGCGCTCCCGTCGGATCGGCGCCGGCATCGGCGATCCGGGCCCCTGCGGACGGGTTCTGGTGCGCGGCGAGCCGGGCTGGGAGATCGTGCCGGAGGTGGCCCCCCTCGCCGCCGAGCCCGTGATCGACAAGCCCGGCAAGGGCGCGTTCTACGCCACCGACCTCGACCTGCTCCTGCGCACCCGCGGCATCAGCCACCTGATCCTGACCGGCATCACGACCGACGTCTGCGTGAGCACGACGATGCGCGAGGCCAACGACCGCGGCTACGAGTGCCTGGTGCTGGAGGACTGCACCGGCGCCACCGACCACGGCAACCACGTGGCGGCGCTGAGGATGGTGACCATGCAGGGCGGGGTGTTCGGGGCGGTGGCGAGCTCGGGCGCGCTGCTCGCGACGCTCGGCTCCCGCTGACCGCTCAGCCGGCGAGGAGGTACGCCCGCCAGCCGCCGAACGCGGAGATGTCCCGTGCGCCGGCGACGGCGTACGGCTCGCAGAGGAAGCCCTTCACCTCGCTCCCGTCCATCAGCCGTACGGTGCCGATCGCGAGCGGCGGCGGGACGGCCGCCACGAAGGTGCCGAACTCGCGCTCCCCCAGCTCCCAGACCTCGACCTCGACCTCGACGCCGTCGCCGGCGACGCGAACCAGTCCGGGCTTGGCGGGATCCGCGTCGGGCAGCCGGTAGAGGCGATACTCGGGCGCCGTGGCGGTCGCCGCCACGAGGCGCGCCCCGCGGTCCAGCAGCTGATGGTTGAGCGGCTCGCCGCGCAGGTGCGCGCCCACCACGGCGAGCCTGACCGCCCCCGCCGGCGGGGCGGCACCCTCCAGGCGTCCACCCAGCTCGCAGAGGAAGCCCTCCTGCAGCGCCGGGGCGATCAGCTGGACGCCGAAGGGAACGCCGGAGGCGCGCGCGCCGGCCGGCAGCGCGAGGGCGCAGAGGTCCATCAGGTTGACGAAGTTCGTGTAGCGGCCCAGCGCCGCCTGAACGCCGTGGGGGTCGGCCGCCACGTCGTCGTGGGTCGGCGCGAAGCCGGCGGTGGGGAGCAGCAGCCCGTCCATCCCGGCCCACGCCGGGGCGGCCTCCTCGACGAGCTCCTCCAGCCGGTACATGCCGCGATAGGCGGCCACGGCATCGATGCCCTCGGCGCCCAGGATCACCTCGCGGACGATCGGGTCGAGGGCCGCGTCGGGATGGTCGCGGATGAATTCCCCGACGGCGGCGAACCGCTCGGCGACCCAGGGGCCGCCGTAGAGCAGCTTCGCGGCGGCCTCGAACGGCTGCAGGTCCACCTCGACGAGCCGTGCCCCCAGGGCCTCCAGCCGCTCGGCAGCGGCGGCGAAGAGCGCGGGGGCCTCGAGGTCCCCGAAGAACTCGAGCTGGTCGGCGCGCGGCACGCCGACGCGGGGCGCCGCCGGGCGGACGAGCGCCTGGCGGGCGTCGAGCGGCCCGCTGCGCCCGCGCGGATCGGCGGCGACCGCCAGGGCCAGGCGCACCTCCCCCACGCTGCGGGCGAAGATGGAGACGCAGTCCAGGCTGCGGCACGCGGGCACCACGCCGTCGATCGTGATCAGCCCGCGGGTGGGCTTCAGGCCGACGATGCCGTTCATCGCGGCCGGCACCCGGCCGGAGCCGGCGGTGTCGGTGCCGAGGGCGACATCGACGAGCCCGGCGGCCACCGCGACGGCCGAGCCGCTGCTCGAGCCGCCGGCGATGTAGTCGCGG
>JAWVEW010000101.1:0-3014 GCA_033856495.1 Miltoncostaeaceae bacterium
GCCGGCGCCCGGCTGCCGTCCGGGGCGTCGTCGGGAGCGCCGGCCTCTCGGCAGCGCCGGGGTGGTCGGCAGCGCCGGCATCGTCGCCGGCCTGCCAACGTCCGCTTGCCGTGCCTGCCTGGCCTGCATCGCCTGCGCCGAGCCGCGTGGGCTGCGCCGCCTGCATCGGCTGCGTCGGCCTCCGCGGCGCCGTCGGCGCCGTCGGCCGAACCGGCCGTCGTTCCGGGCGGTCCTGGCGGCGGCCGATTGGCATGACAGATTGGCACACCATATTGGCATGACTGAAATCCAGCGGACCCAGGGAGGCGCTCGAAATTCCGTATGAACTCCTGATTGGCCATTTGACCATCGCATCGGCGGCCAATTGGCCAGGAGGCAACGTGGCATGCCAACAGCCCCGCCAGCGACCCCGGCGGGCCGGCGCCCGGCTGCCGTCCGGCGCGTCGGTTAATTTCACCCTCGCGGCCCGCGGCATCGCGCGGGCCGTCCGCCTTTTCAGGCGGTCAGCGGCTCGTACGGCACGACAAGCGTGCCCCAGGCCAGGCCGGCGCCGAAGCCGCAGAGCAGCAGCAGCTCGTCGGGGACGAGGCGTCCCGCGGCGTCGGCGGTCGCCAGGGAGAGCGGGATGGAGGCGGCGGCCGTGTTGCCGTGCACGGCGATGTCGTCGAGCAGGCGCTCGCGGGGGAGGCCGAGCCGCTCGGCGGCGAGCTCGATGATGCGCAGGTTGGCCTGGTGGAGGGCGACCAGGCCGAGGTCGGAGGCGCCGAGGCCGCATGCGTCGAGCACCCTGGTCACCGACTCGACGATGGTCCGGACGGCGAAGCGGTAGACCTCCCGCCCGTCCATCTGGATGAACGCCGAGCCGGCCCGGCCGGAGGGGCGGCCGTTCGCTCCGGGGGCCAGCGGCCAGCGGCTGCCGCCGGCGGGGATCGTGATGAGCTCGGCGCCCGTGCCGTCCGAGCCGAGCTCGAAGCCGACCACGCCGCGCGCGTCGCCGGGTCCGGCCCCCACCAGCAGCGCGCCGGCGCCGGCGTCGCCCCAGAGGAAGGAGTTGGAGCGGTCCGTGAAGTCCGTGAAGCGGCTGAAGACCTCGCCGGCCATGACCAGCACCCGGTCGGCCAGCCCCGCCTCGATCAGCGCCGTCCCCTGGACCATCCCGTAGACGAAGCCGCTACAGGCCGCGCCCAGGTCGAAGCTCGCCGCCCGGGTGGCGCCGATGAGGTTCGCCACCAGGCAGGCGGTCGAGGGCATCAGGTGGTCCGGGGTGGCGGTCGCCACGATCAGGACGTCGATCTCGGAGGCCGCGACGCCCGCGCGCTGGAGCACCCCCTCGGCGGCCAGCGCGGCGAGGTCGCTGGCGGCCTCCTCGCGCGCCGCGATCCGACGCTCCCGGATGCCGGTGCGGGAGACGATCCACTCGTCGCTCGTGTCGGCGTGGATCGCCAGGTCGTGGTTCGTGACGACCCGCTGCGGCAGGTGGGCGCCCACAGCGGCGAGCCGCGCACGCCGGGGCCGGGCGGGATCGAGGGCGCGCAGCATGGAAGGTCTCCGGTCGGCGCCGTGGGCATGGGGTCCTCCGCCGACAGGCGCAGTCTTGCGTATCGGACGGACGGAGGGCGCGAGCGCGGCTCGCCGGCCGAGGCCTTCTTCGACGTTCACCCCCCCCGCCTACACCAGCCGCAGCTGCTCCGGCTCGGGAGCGGGACGCGGGCGCGCCGGCGCCGGCGTGCGGGGACGGGCCTGCATCGCGCCCCGCGACCGTGCCGGCGAGACCGCCAGGCCGCCGTAGCGCTCGACCAGGCGCGCCACTGTCGCCGACAGCGCCCGCTGCTCGTCCTTCGGCGCGTATGAGCTGCGCCCGTACCGGCGCTGATGCTCGTGGACCAGGTCCGGGCGCACCTCGGCCAGCCAGCCCATGTAGTGCTCCCGGACCCCCGGCCGCAGGTGCAGCATGATCGCCGAGACGGAGCGCGCGCCGGCCTCGACGCAGGCCCTGACGACCGCCTCGAGCTGCTCCGGCGCGTCGGAGATGCCGGGCAGCACGGGGGCGATCAGCACCCCGCAGGGCACGCCGGCCGCGTTCAGGCGCGCCACCGCGTCCACCCGGCGCAGCGGGTTCGGCGTCCCCGGCTCGCTGGTCTGCCAGACCTCGCGGTCGAGCGTGCCGATCGAGAGGCTCGCGGACACCTCCGTCCGGCGCCCCGCCTCGGCCAGCACGTCCAGGTCACGCAGGATGAGCGTCGACTTGGTGAGGATGGAGAAGGGGTTCCCGGCCTGCCCGAGCGCCTCGACGATGCCGCGGGTCAGCCGGTAGCGGCCCTCGCAGGTCTGGTACGGGTCCGTGTTCGTCCCCATCGCGATGTGGTGGCCGCCCCAGCTGGGGGAGCCGACCTCCGCCCGCGCCCGCTCGACGGCGTTCACCTTCACCACGATCCGCCGCTCGAAGTCCTCGCCCACGCCCAGGTTCAGGTGCTGGTGGGTGGAGCGGGCGAAGCAGTAGCTGCAGGCGTGACTGCAGCCGCGATAGGCGTTGATGGTGAAGCGGAACGGCATCCGGGACGCGGCCGGCACCTCGTTGATCAGCCGCCGCGCCCGCACGTGCAGGAGCTCCAGGCCGACCAGCTCGCCGCGACCCTGATGGCGCTCGACCACCGGGTCGAAGAGCGCCGGCTGCTGCTCCTGGTCGATCAGCCGCCAGCGCAGCGCCGGCGGCTCCGCCGGCAGACCTCGTCGCGCTCGCTCGGGCATCGGGGCATCATAGCGAACACCTGTTCTACGGGTCGGCGCGGTCTCCGCGCGCCCACTCCAACGCGGCCGCGATCGCATCCGCCGGGACGCCGGGGTCGGGCCCCTCCCCGGCGCCCACCAGGCGCCAGGTCTCGCCCGCCGGATCGCTGGCGACGACCTCCAGGCGGCGCCGGCGCGGATGCGCCCCGAGGCGCGCGCGAGGTCGGCCGCCTCGACGAGCGCGCCGGCCGATCGCAGCCGTTCGGTCAGCCGCCCGGCGGGGTGAG
>JAWVEW010000102.1:0-5737 GCA_033856495.1 Miltoncostaeaceae bacterium
GGACACGGTGGGACGGGCCAGCGCCCCGTAGCGCAGGAGGCGCAGGCACCCGGGCGGCTGGACAGAACGCCGCGACCTGCCGCCTACTCGCTCCGTGGCATGGGTCCTCTCCACGCGTGGGCTGGTCGCGCTCGCTCTTCACCTGGAGCCGGACGCCGGCGCCGGGGCGATCGCCGTCCGGCTCGGCCTCAGCGAGCGGCGGGTCCAGCAGGTGATCGCGGAGCTGCTGGGCGCCGGCCAGATCCGGCGCGTGGGGCTTGCCTCGCGCGGCCGCTACGCGATCGTCCCCGAGGCGCCGCTTCGGGAGCCGGCTTTCCTCGCCGACGTGACGCTGGGCGAGTGGCTCGCGCTGCAGCCGGGCAGCACTCCGGTCAGGGCCGGCAGGCGGCGTCCGCGGCCCGCCCGGGCGCGGGCGCGCCGCATCTCGCGCACCCCCGAGACTCCGCCCGACTGATTCGGCCGCGCCAGGGCTCGTTCCGCTGACGGCGCCGCCGGCCGGCAGGAACCGGCCGCCGCGGGCCGAATCAGAAGCGGGGCGGCCGCCTCCCGGTCAGTCCGCGAGCGGCTCCCAGACGAGCTCGGAGACATCGATGACGAACTCCACGTCATGACCGACGACCTGGCGCGGTCCGCCGCCCGTGCGCGGCCGGATCTCGCCCACGCCGACGCAGACGACGTCGTTGAGCCAGCGATAGCGCTCGTGGTCGCTGAGGTGGGTCACCGACACAACGATCTGCCGCCGCTCGGCCGGATAGGGACGCGCGTAGCCGCGGGCGTCGAACAGGATCGTGGCGCCGTCCTCGGTCTCGATCACGCCCTGCAGGTTGGGAAGGGCGGAGCCGTCGACCCGCGAGCGCGGGTGATTGCACCCCCGCGTCCGGCCGCTCAGGCGGCCCTCGCAGATTCCCTCGCTCAGGAAGAAGTAGTTTCCCTCCGTCCCGTGCGGGCCCTCGACGGAGACGCCCCAACTCTCGGGGTACCTGAAGCGGGAGCGATAGAGCGGTTCGAGTCGCACGGAGTCCTCCTTCTGGCTCGTGGGTGGGGCGGGACGGTCGGACGGCGGCGAGATCCTGGATTTCGGCGCGCCGGCGCGGGGTAGTCACCGCCGGCGCGGATGCGTCCGACCCTTCCTGGTCGGCGACGGGCGAAAGGACGGGCGTGGGGATCCTCTCGTGGATCATCTTCGGGCTGATCGCCGGGGCGGTCGCCAGGCTGATCATGCCCGGCCGGGACCCCGGCGGGCTGCTGCTGACGATCCTTCTCGGCATCGGCGGGGCGATCACCGGCGGTCTCATCGCCGCCGCGCTGGGGGGGCACGGGGTGACCGGCTTCGACACCGTGAGCTTCATCGTGTCGATCGGCGGCGCGCTGATCCTGCTCGGGATCTACCGCGCGCTGGTCGGCGACCGCCTGGTGGCGTAGGGCCCCGCGGCCGGGGGGCCTGGGCGGTGTAGCCTGGGCCGGTGTCGACGCTCCTCGGGTCCAGCCGGTTCACGGGCCCCCGGCCGGCGTGAGTGGCGCAAGCGGCTCGACGCGGCCGGACGGCTGCGTCCTCGCCGGCGGAGCGGGGCGGCGGTTCGGACGGCCGAAAGCGGACGTGCGCCTCGGCGGGCGCACGCTGGTGGAGCGGGCGGTCGCCGCGCTCCTGCCGCGCTGTGGCAGCGTCGTGGTGGTGAGCCGGCCGGGAGTGCCGCTGCCGCCCCTCCCGGTGCCGGTCGTGCTCGACCGGCCGGGCCCCGACTGCCCCCTGGTCGGCCTCGCCAGCGGCCTCGCGGCGCTCGCCGCCGACGACGCCCTGGTGCTCGGCTGCGACCTGCCGCTCGCCGGCCGGCTGCTCGACGCGCTCGTCGCGGCGCCGCCGGGCGTCGCCGTCGTCGCGACGCGCCGCGGCCGCCCTCAGCCACTCTGCGCCCGCTACCCCCGAGCCAGGGCGCTGGCGGCCTGCCAGCGACTGCTGGCCGAGGGCGCGCTGCCGGTCGTCGGCCTGCTCCAGGCCCTGGGAGCGGCGACGGTCGAGGACGACGGTGACGCGCTGCTGAACGTCAACACGCCGGAGGACCTTGCCCGAGCGCTGACGATCCTCCGAGACGCTCCACTATCGTAGCCGGCTGTCCCCCCGTATCGAGCTGACCGTGCCTGGGCTGGATCTCGAGCAAGCGCCGATCCTCGTCGTCGACGACGACGACTCCCTGCGTCGCCTCTTCGCGGTGGCGTTGCGGCGGGCCGGATTCGCGACGTTGGAGGCCAGCGACGGCCGCCAGGCGCTCGACGTGATCCAGGCGCGTCCGGTGTCGCTCGTGCTGCTCGACAGCATGATGCCGGGGATGGACGGCGCTCAGGTGATCGCCGCGCTGCGCGGCGAGGAGCGCACGCGCGCCCTTCCGATCATCATGGTCACCGCCCTCGCGCAGGTGTCCGACCGGGTGCGCGGCCTCGAGGCCGGGGCCGACGACTACCTCACCAAGCCGGTCCACCTGGAGGAGCTGGTGGCCCGCGTGAAGGCGCAGCTGCGCAGCAAGGCAGTCTGGACCAGCATGGCGATCGAGCGCGACCTGGCCACGCGGGCGGGCGTCGCGGCCGCGCTCGGGCGCCTGCGGGCCGGCACCAGCCCGGAGGAGACCGCCGAGGCGATCTGCGCGGAGCTCGAGGGGCTCTCCGGCGTGGACCTGGTGTCGGTGGTGAGCTTCGGGGGCGAGGACATGGCGGTGCCGCTTGCCACCCGCGGCCGCTTCCAGGGCCCCTTGCGGGCAGGCGCCGCGCTGGCTCGGCCGCTGGCGCGCCACCTTCGAGAGCGGGCGTCGGGCGGGCCCTGGACGGAGCCGCTCGACAGCCAGGGCCGGGCGGCCGGCGAGTTCGCCTCGATCGGCGTGGACGCGGCGGCCTGCGCTCCGCTGCTCTCGGGCGGCGAGCTGCTGGGGGTGCTGATCGTGGGCGCGGACCCCGCCAACGCCCCCCACGACGTGGACGACGCCCAGCGGCGGCTGTCGGCCACCATCGACTTCTCCGCGATCGCCGCCGCCCTGCTCGCCCCCACGCTGGCCGACCGCGCCTGGGTGAAGGCCGCCCGCGACCGGCTCGAGCGGATCATCTCGACGCGCGCCTTCTGGCCCGTCTTCCAGCCGATCGTCGACCTCGAGCGCCGGGGCGTGATCGGCTACGAGGCGCTGACCCGCTTCGAGGACGGCGCGCGCCCGGACCTCCGCTTCGCCGAGGCCGCCCGCTTCGGCCTGGGGCTCGAGCTCGAGATGGCGACGCTCGCTGCCGCCCTCACCGCGGCCCGCGCGATCCCGCAGGGGCGCTGGCTCGGCGTCAACGTCTCGCCGGCACTCGTCCTGCAGGGGGAGCCGCTGGCTGCGCTGGCGCGCACGGCCGACCGCGATCTGGTCATCGAGCTGTCCGAGCACGACGCCATCGACGACTACGCCAAGCTCGGCGCCGCCCTCGAGCGGCTGCACCCGTTGTTCCGGCTCTCCGTCGACGACGCCGGCGCCGGCTTCGCGAGCCTCCGCCACATCGTGGTGCTGCGGCCGGCCTTCCTGAAGCTGGACCTGACCCTGGTGCGGGACATCGACCGGGACCCCGCCCGGCAGGCGATCGTGGCCGGCCTCTGCCGCTTCGCGGTCATCATCGGCGGCCGGGTGGTGGCGGAGGGCATCGAGACCGAGGCGGAGCTGGCCGCGCTGACGCGCCTCCAGGTCGACCTCGGCCAGGGGTACCTGCTCGGGCGGCCGTCCTCCGAGGTCTCCGAGGACGGCCGGCCCCCGCAGTAGCGAGGGCGCCAACGCCGGGAGGCAGCCCGGCATGGCGACCGTGCGCTTCTTCGATCCGCTGGGACGTGCGGGCTACCGCGAGGGGGGAGGCCCCGCTGGGCCCGCCCGCCGACCCTGGAGAACTGGCAGTCGGACGTGGCCTGGGACCTGCTCGTGCCGACCCGGACCCGCTGCTTCGCGCCCTTCGACGCCGAGGTCGTGCGCGTCGGGTCGCTCGGCAGCAGCGGGTGACGGCCGGCATACGGATCGGCCTCGACAACGGGAGCGGGCTGGCGGCCTTCCTCCACCACCTGGTCCGCGAGGAGGTCTCGCAGGGACGGCGTGCGCGCTCAGCTGGAGGGGGCGGCTCTTCCGGGGTCCGCGGGACGTGACGAACGTGTGCCGCAACCTGGCCGGCAGGTTCCTGGGGGCGCCTGGACGGCGTCTTCGACGAGGCACGAGGGATGCCGTCATCGCCTTCCAGCGGGCCAAGAGCCTCGGCCCCGACGGCGTCGTCGGGACGGACACCTGGCAGGCGCTTCGGCGTTCGCTGCCCGGCTCTCAGCCGTCGCTGAGGAAGGCCACCAGCTCCGCCGGGGTGGAGACGGAACCCGAGGCGGACGGCCGCCGGACGTGCACGGGATCGCCCTGGTGGCTGTACCGGGCGGTGCTCGTGGCGGTGCTGACGAGGGTGCCCTCGGGTCCGCCCGGCAATCGCGACAGGTCGAGCGCCACTCGCTGGGTCGTTCGCACGCCCACGACCCGCCCGTCCGCCCTCCGCACGAAGTACTCGGCCCGGGCGCCGTCGATGGTGAGGAGCCCCGGATCCACGCCCAGCCTGACGAAGATGGCGCCGACCGCGCGGCGCACCACCTTCGGGTCGAGCGCTCCCGTGTACCGGCGGGCGGGAACCCCGGCGAAGGTCGCCGGTCCGGCCTCCCGCACGTCCGTGAGCTGCGCCAGCAGGTCGGTCGTCGCGATGCTGGTCGCCTGGGCCAGCGCCCCGGCCAGCGCCCCGCTCGTGCGCCGCCAGTGCGTGCCGTCCCTGGAGATGAACCAGGCGCCGTCGTACGTCACGGTCCGGATCCGCGCCAGCTTCGGGCCGATCGGGAGCGTGGCGGCGCTCGTGATCCGCCGCGGGCTCTCGACCTGCGCCGTGACGGTCGTCGTGGTCGGCAGCGCGGCAAGCGCCCGCTGCAGCGCCGGCGGCGCGCCGGCCGCGGCGAACCTCTGGCGGACGACCACCCTGAAGTGGTGCGGCTCGCGCTGGAGCCGCTGGAGGGCCGCGCCGAGCCGCGCCCGGGCGCGGTCGGCGGCGGGCGCCGGGCCCGTCGTGGCGGGGATCGTCGCAGCGGCCGTCGACGGCGTGGTGGAGGGGCTCGAGCCGCCGCACCCGGCCAGGAGGGCGACTCCGAGGGCGACGGCCAGCCCGGTGCTCAGCGCGGGATGCATGGCGCGATTATCGCAGCGGGCAGGCGCGCCATCCCACGGTCCCGCCCCTCCGGCGGCCCGGCGGCCCGCTGCCGTGGACGGTAGGCTCCCCGACGTCTCGGCGGGAGGGAGACCATGGGTGACTATCGCGTCCGCTTCAGCGCCCTGGCGGCGGACCCGCTGGAAGGGGACGTGGCGGAGCGGCTCGCGGGGGCGCTTGCGGCGACGCCCGGGACCGGCGCGGTGGACAGCGCCACCCAGGACGACCAGCGCCGGCTGGTGGTGGGACGCTTCACGATCAACGTGGTCCACGGCATCGCCGACGCCGCGCGCGACGCCAGCCGCCTCGCCAAGGAGGCGCTGAACGGGGCCGGGCTGCCGGACGCCCAGCTCGTGGAGCTGGCGCTGACCCTGCGCCTCGACGACGACGCCGGGGAGGACCCTCAGCCGGCGTAGGCCCTGGTGCGGCGCTCCAGATCCGGGATGGCGGCGCACTTCCCCAGGGCCTTCCGTACCGCGGCGGGCGCCGTCTGCGCCGTGTCGCCCAGGCTGGTCGG
>JAWVEW010000103.1:0-4466 GCA_033856495.1 Miltoncostaeaceae bacterium
GCCGTCCCACAGAGTCAGGAGGTGAGCCGTGAGCCCCATCGACGATCTGAGCATCCGCAAGCTGATCACCATCCGCGAGGAGGTCCTGACCGAGGGCGGTCGATCCGACGCGGGCGAGCCACTGGTCAAGGCCGCCGCCCTCGCCGTGATCGCGAACCCGTACGTGGGCCGGCCGTTCGCAGACAACCTGGAGGAGCTGGTCGCGCCGAGCGGCGCCGTCGGCACGTTCCTCGGACAGCGCGCCGCGGCCGCCGTCGGCGCGCCCGTCGAGAGTTACGGCACCGCGGCCGTGGTCGGGCTGCACGGCGAGCAGGAGCATGCGATCGCCTGCATCACCCGGATGTTCGGCGACGCGTTCCGGGAGGCCATCGGCGGCGGGCGCTCCTCGCTCTCGTCCCTGAGCAAGCGCTGCGTGGCGGGCGAGACGATCGACGTGCCGCTGGCCTACAAGGACGAGGTCTGGGTCGGCTCGCACCACGACGCGATCACCGTGCGCGTGCCGGACGCGCCGGCCCCGGATGAGATCGTGGTGGTGGCGGCCGTGGCCTCCCGCGGGCGCCTGCACGCGCGCTCGGGCGGCCTCACCAAGCAGGAGGCGGACGCCGGCGTCGCGGCGTGACGAGCCGCGGCGAGCCATTTACTGAACGGGCTGGTAATCTTTCTCGCCTCGACGACGCGGCGACGGGGCAGGGGGGCATGGGCGCACGACCGAGCGGCAGGGTGGCGGGAGCCCAGACCCGGGAGGCCCGCCGGTGACCTCGGGCGCGTGGAAGGCGCTGATGGGCCTGTTCGTGCTCACGATGGGCACGAGCATCATCACCCCGCTGCTCCCGCTCTACCAGGATCATTTCGGGCTCTCCACGGGAACCCTGACCCTGCTGTTCGTGACCTACACGGTCACGGTCGTCCCGACCATGCTGCTGGCCGGCAACCTCAGCGACCGCCTGGGCCGCAAGTGGCTGATGCTGCCCTCGATGGCGATCCTCACCATCGCCTCGCTGGTGTTCTCGCTGTCCGACTCGGTGCCGCTGCTCTTCGTCGGCCGGGTGCTGCAGGGCCTCGGCATCGGCGGCTTCCTGGGCGTCGGCGTCGCCTTCGTGGTCGACCATGCCCGGCCGAACAGCAAGGCGCTCGCCGCGACGCTCGGCGGCGTCTTCTTCAGGGTCGGCTTCGGCCTGGGGCCGGGATTGGCGGGCATCATCGCCCACTACAGCTCCGACCCCCGCCACCGGCCGTTCGAGTTCCACGTGGTGCTGATGGTGCTCGGCATGGTCGCCGTCGCGCTCGCCGGCGAGACGGTGGTCCGCAGGCGCGGGGAGCCCTTCCGGATCCGGATCGGCGTACCCGAGGGCCAGATGCGCGGCTTCCTCACCTTCCTCGCGCCCGCCACCTTCATGATGAGCTTCCTCGAGGGCACGCTGCTGTCGGTGGTGCCGATCTACGTCGTCCGGACGCTCGACGTCCACAACCTGGTGCTGATCGGCCTGATCGGCTTCCTGATCCTGGGCGCAGGCGCGGCCACGCCGTTCCTGGTCCGCGGGCTGGACCCCCGGCGGTCGGTGATGATCGGGGTCGCCGTCTCCTCGGTGGAGTCGCTGCTGGTGGTCGGCGCGTCGCAGGTGGGGACGGTCGCCCTGGTCGTGGCGGCCGCGGCGGCGATCGGCTTCACGAACGGCTTCATCCTGATGGGGGGCACCGTCATCTGCGGCACCATCGTGCCGATCGAGGAGCGCGGGAAGCTGCTGTCCGTCCTCTACATGTGCGCCTACGCGGGCACGCTGCCGGTGGTCGGGCTGGGCTACCTCTCGACCGCGATCGGGCTCACCGCCACGCTGGCCGTGTTCTCCGCGGTCGCGATGCTGCTCGCCGCCTTCGTGCTCATCGTCGGGCGGCGGCTGTTCGTCGCGGTCATCCCCTACCGGCCGCCGCTCGCGGCCCCGGAGGCCCCGGCCCCCGCATCCGGCTAGCGCCGGCCCTCCGTCTCGTCGGCGAGCCAGGCCATCAGCCCGGCCATGCCCTCGCGTGCGGCCACCGCGCGTTGACGCTCGGCCCCGTTCGCGGCGAGCAGCCGGCGCGCCCCTTTCAGCTCGTCGCCGCAGCCGAGCCGCCGCGCGACCGGGGCCAGCTCGTCCAGGAGCGCGGCGATGCGCTCGCGGGTGGGACGGGCCCCGCCGCTCTCGAGGTCGGGGAGCGCGCCGCCGAGGCCGTCGCGAGCCGCGAGCCACGTGCCCTGGGCGATCCGGTCGCGGTCGTGCACGGGCAGCCGCTCGCCTCGATCGTGGCGCTCGGCGAGCCAGGCCGCCAGCGAGTGGACCAGCGCCGCGATCGCGGCGGCGTCCTCGACGCGCGTCTGCACGTCGGCGATGCGCACCTCCAACGTGCCGAAGCGCGGATGAGCGCGCAGGTCCCACCAGACGAAGCTCGCGTCCGCGAAGGCCCCGCTGGTGCGCCCCCAGGCGAGGAAATCGGCGAGCTGGTCCCAGGAGGCGAACGCGGGCGGCACGCCGGTGCGCGGGAAGGCGCCGAACAGCGTCGGGCGCACGCTCGCCATCCCGCTGTCGCGGCCGCCGAGGAAGGGGGCGTTGGCGGCGAGCGCGCAGATCTCGGGCAGGAACGACCGCAGCGCGTTGTGGACGGCGAGGCTTCGTTCGGCGCCGCCGACCGCGACGTGGACGTGCAGGCCGAAGATCATCGCCCTCGGGACGGCGAACGGAATCTCGGCGGCCAGCCGCCGGTAGCGCGCGCGGTCGGCCACCTCGGCGTGGACCTGGAAGGGATGGGCGCCGGCCGCGACGACGCGCGCACGGCCCTCGACCGCCGCCGCCAGCCGCGCCCGTCCGCCGAGCAGGCGCTCGGCCGCGGCGGTCGGCCCGCTCACCGGGGGCGTCACGATCTCGACCTGCCCGGCCAGCAACTCGGGGTGGAAGCCGTCCTCATCGCCCAGCGCGCGCAGGGCCTCCTCGGCGATCGGCTCGAGGGTGAAGGTGGCGGGCGAGCAGAGCATCAGCTCCTCCTCGACGCCGATCGTGCCGGGCGGCGTGCTGTCGAAGGCGGCGGCCAGCGCGCGGCTCGTCTCGGCCCGCTGGGCCTCGGCCAGCATGCCTGCAGCACCGGGAGCCTCCATGGCGCGGCCAGACTGCCCCCCCTCAGGTGGGGCCAAACCTCCCTGAACCGATCGCGCAGGCATGCTTTTCACGCCTTTTGGAGTATGCTCTCCGCTCCCAGAACGACGTCTTCGCACGGCTTCAGCCCGACAGTCGCCGCGGATGCTCGTGTCAGGGGGCCCCTCGTGATCCGCCGTCCACGCCGCGGATGGCAACCGGACGTCCGGCGGTCGGAGGCCCCTGTCGCGTGCCACGCCCGTCGTCGTCGGTCCGGCCGCGGGGAGAACGCTGCGGTCGGACGCATGACGAACGAGGCGCGACGGAGGTTGAGGAGCTGACCGAGCTAATGGACGCGATCCACCAGGAGGAGCTGCGGGCGCTGGTCACCCGCTGGCAGGAGCTGGGCTTCCTGAGCGCCGAGGACCTCGCGGAGGTCGTCGACGGCATGGGCCTCGACGCGACGGCGGCCAAGGAGCTCCAGCGGCAGTTGGACGAGCTCGGCGTCGAGCTGCTCGACGACGACGCCGCCCAGGCACGCACGGCCGAGCTGGCCGACGAGGCGGAGCGGCCCCGCCCGGCCGCGAGCGCCGAGCCGACCACCGACGCCCTCCAGCTCTTCCTCAAGGACATCGGCCGGGTGCCGCTGCTGACCGCCTCGCAGGAGGTGGACCTAGCCAAGCGGATCGAGGCCGGCGATCACACCGCCAAGCGCAAGATGGTGGAGGCCAACCTGCGCCTGGTCGTGTCCATCGCCAAGGGCTACCGGGGCCGCGGCCTGCCGTTCCTGGACCTCATTCAGGAGGGCACGATCGGCCTCGTCCGCGCGGTCGAGAAGTTCGACTGGCGGCGCGGGTTCAAGTTTTCCACCTACGCGACCTGGTGGATCCGCCAGGCCGTCACGCGCGCGCTCGCCGACAAGGGGCGGACGATCCGGATCCCCGTCCACGTGGTGGAGAAGCTGAACCAGATCAGCCGCGCCGAGCGGCTGCTGGTGGGCCAGCTGGGCCGGGAGCCGACGGCGGGCGAGATCGCGCATGCGGCCGGGCTGTCCGCGGCCGAGGTCGAGGACATCCTGCGCAGCGCCCAGCCGATCGTCTCCCTGGAGAAGCCGGTGGGCGAGGAGGAGGAGTCCGAGCTGGTGCGCTTCCTCGCCGACGAGAGCTCGGCGGCGCCCGAGCAGGCGGCGGCCGCCGCGCTGCGGGAGAAGGCGCTGCGCGACCTGCTCGACCAGCTGACCTACCGCGAGCGGCGCGTGCTCGAGCTGCGCTACGGCCTCGGCGGAGAGAAGCCGCGGACGCTCGACGAGCTGGGCCGGATGTTCAACGTCACCCGCGAGCGCATCCGCCAGGTCGAGAGCCAGTC
>JAWVEW010000104.1:0-3299 GCA_033856495.1 Miltoncostaeaceae bacterium
CGACGCCTGGCTCGTTGGTGAGGATGACGGTCCCCTCGACGCTCGCTCGCACCTCGAGCACCTCGCGCACCGGCGCGAGCACCCGGCCGCGCCACTTCTCGTCGCGCTCGCGCGGCGCCCAGAACTCCCCGCGGACGTAGAAGCGATCGCCGGCCCGGAGCGATCCGAACGGGCAGCGCCGTCCTCCGCGGACCCCCGGCGAGAGCCAGTCGAGGGGCAGGTCGAAGCGCTCCTCGCTCGCGCGAGCGAGGGCGCAGAGCTCCTCGAAGAGACGATCGCCCGTCCAGCACCGAACCTCCTCCTCGTTGGTCAGGATGCGAAGCTCGCTCACCGGGCGACGGCCCCCATCAGTCGATCAGCCGCTTCGACATGCGCCAGATCGCCAGCCGCCAGGTGAGGAGGCCGAAGCCCACCAGGGCGCCGGCGTGCCCCAGGTCCACCAGCCCCTCGAAGCCGAAGACGGCGTGCCGCACGAGCTGGACGCAGTGGTAGAGCGGGTTCACCTGAGCCAGCGCCTGCGCCCAGCCGGGCAGCTTGTCCAGCGGGAAGAAGGTCCCGGCGACCAGCATCAGCGGCGTCAGCACGCCGCTGATGACGTAGCTGAAGGTCTCCATCGACTTCATCACGGCCGCGGTCGTGATCCCGAACCCGGCCCAGCCGAAGCCGGCGGCGAAGTTGATGAACGGCACGACGAACATGCCCCAGCTCGGGTCGAGGCCGAAGGCCATCGCGACGAGCATCGGCGCGCAGCCGTAGACGCCGGCGCGAGTCGCGATCCAGAGCGCCTCGGCGGTCACCAGTTCCTCGGTGTCCACCGGCGCCGCGAGGATCGCGTCGTAGGTGTGCTGGAACTGGGACTTGACGTAGGTCGAGAACATCGCCGGGAAGGCGGACGAGAAGAGCACCGCGGTGGCCACGGTCCCCGTCCCCACGAAGTCGACATAGTCGTATCCGCCGACCTTCGACACCAGCGAGCCGAAGCCGAGACCGAACGCGAGCAGGTAGACGGTGGGCTCGACCGTCGACGAGAACGTGCTGCCGCGCCAGAACGAGGTGTAGTTGATCAGCTCGCGGATCAGCACCCCCATCAGCGCGGGCCGCTCGAGGCGGCCGAGCGTCCGCGTCCGGCGGGCCCCCACGGTCACGTGATCTCCTCGCCGGTGAGGAGCACGAAGACGTCCTCGAGGTTCGCGGGGCGCCGCTCGCCCGCGGGCACGGAGCCGTTCCCGCTCTCCAGCGCGAGCACGGAGACCGACGTCCCGGTCCGGCGCGTGCGCAGCCCCGCTGCGGCCGCCTCCAGCTCGACCTCCAGCAGCCGGGCCGGCGGCCCGTAGATCTCGATCACCTCGCGGCCGGCGTGCCGCGCGACCAGCGCGGCGGGAGCGCCCACGGCGACCGCGCGGCCGTGGGACATGATCGTCACGGCGTCGCAGAGGCGCTCCGCCTCCTCGATGTAGTGGGTCGACATGAGGATCGAGACGCCCTCGCTGCGCAGGCTGTCGATCAGCGCCCACAGCTCCTGGCGGACCTGCGGGTCCAGGCCGACCGTGGGCTCGTCGAGCAGGAGGAGCCGCGGCCGGTGCACCAGCGCCCGCGCGATCAGCAGGCGCCGACGCATGCCGCCGGAAAGCTTGTCCACTCGCGTGCCCCGCCGGTCGGTGAGGTTGGCCATGGCCAGCGCCCGCTCGATGGCCGCGCGGCGCTCCCGCCGCTCCACGCGGTAGAGGTAGGTGAAGACGATCAGGTTCTGCTCGACCGTGAGGGTGGTGTCGAGGTTGTCGAGCTGCGGCACGACCCCTGACTCCGCCCGCGCCGCCTTGGACTGGCCGGGCAGCGTGTAGCCGAGCACCTCGAGCTCGCCCTCGTCCGCGATGGCCTGGGCCGTGAGCATCTTCATGGTGGTGGACTTGCCGGCGCCGTTCGGCCCGAGCAGGCCGACGCAGGAGCCCTCGGGGACGTCCAGGTCGAGTCCCGCGACGGCGGTGATGGCGCCGTAGCGCTTCACGACCCCGCGCAGGCGTATGGCGGTGCGGTCGGAGCTCACCGTGGGACGATAGAGCCCTCTCCCGACTCGGGCCCCCGAGGCTGCTGGCCGGACGCCCGCGATCGCGCAATGATCCAGGTGCATTGCAAAACGGTCGGGAGGCCCGATTTGATCCCAGTTCACCTCACCTGCGAGACCGAGGAGATCGCCGCCGAGGATCGGGAGGCCGACGGTCTCCGCCATCGGCCGGTGATCAAGCTCAATGGCGAGCCGCTCTGGCGCGGCCGGCCCGAGCGGTCGGCGGAGGACGCGGAGCGGGTCGCCGTCTCCTACCTGCGCTACGTGCTGAGCGGCGTCATGAGCGACCCCACCGCGCCCGACGCGCCCTTCACGCCGCGGGGGGAGCCGCAGGCGCGGCCCAGCGCCGCGATCCTCGGCGAGGCCGTGGAGGCCATCGGCACCGAGGTCATGGGCGCGCTGAAGAAGGTCAGCGACTTCCTCGAGAGTGGCGACTGGAAGCGCTTCCTGCGCTGACCGGAGCCGCCGCCGGCCTCGCCGGCGGCGTGCTGGCCTACGGCGGGGGTATCTGCATACACCCGTCGTGCGCGGGCGCGTATACTACTACCATGTAGGAGTTTCTGCGCGGTGGGAGCCCCGGGCGCCTGGCCGGTGGACCGATGGCTGATCGCCCGGGGTCGCGGCCAAGGGGTCGTCCGCTCCCACCACGGGCACGGCTGACCCGAGGGGGGCTCGCTAGGGACGCACCGCCCCGACGTACCCGCCCCGGTCGCCCAGGCTGGAGATCTTCACGACGTCGCCGGTGTGGGGCGCGTGGATGTACTGGCCGCCGCCCATGTACAGGCCGACGTGGCCGAGCCCGTCGAAGAAGACCAGGTCGCCCGGCTCGAGCTGGTCCTGCGGGACCTGCGGGAACGCGCCGTACTGCGCCCCGGTGTAGTGGGCCATGGAGACGCCGAAATGCGCGTAGACGTACTGGGTGAAGCCCGAGCAGTCGAAGCCGGTCGAGGGGTCCGAGCCGCCCCAGCGGTAGGGGATGCCGAGGAACTGCATCGCGTAGGCGACCACGTCCGGCCGGCCGCCGGAGCTCGGCGGCGCCACGGGTGCGGGGGCCGGGGTCGGCTCGGCCGGCGGCGGGACGATGGTCGGCGCGACCGGCGCCGGCGCGGCCGCCTCCGCCGGCGGGGCGGGCGCCGCTGCGGGCTGCCGCTGCGCCCGCTCGAGCTGGCTCTGGATCCGGGCGCGCGCCGCCGCCGCCAGGGCGGCCTGGCGGCGGCGCTCCTGCGTCATCAACGCG
>JAWVEW010000105.1:0-13094 GCA_033856495.1 Miltoncostaeaceae bacterium
GTGCGCCCGGGCGCGGCGGCGGCGCGCCTGGCCGCCGCGACCGGCAAGGACCCGCGCCTGTGCGAGGTGATACTGGACGAGAGCCGGCGGATCGTGCGCCAGCGGCGGGGGACGCTGATCTGCGAGACCCACCACGGCTTCGTCTGCGCGAACGCCGGCGTCGACGCCTCCAACGTCGCGCCCGGGCGGCTGGTGCTCCTGCCCCGCGACCCCGACGCCTCGGCGCGGCGGATCCAGGCCCGCCTGGCCCAGGCGCTGGGCGGCCGGGTCGGGGTGGTGATCACCGACACCCACGGCCGCGCCTTCCGGCGGGGGCTGGTCAACGTCGCGATCGGGGCCGCCGGCTTCGTCGCGCTGGTCGATCACCGGGGCGGCCGCGACCGCGAGGGGCGCCTCCTCGTGGCCACCGAGCAGGCGCTCGCCGACGAGCTGGCCGCCGCCGCCGGCATCCTGATGGGCAAGGCCGCCGGCCTGCCGGCGGTGGCGGTGAGGGGCATCGCCACCCGCCCGGCGCCGGGCGGCGCGGCGGCGCTGGTGCGCGCGCCCGAGCAGGACCTCTTCCGGGACCCGCCCGCGCCGGCCGGCCCCGGCGAGGACCGCGCGGGCGGCTAGGCCCAGAAGCGGGGGCGCCCGCCGGCCGGCACCGGCACCCGCTCCCGCTGCTTGCGGGCCAGCCGCTTGAGCACCTTCAGGCTCTTCTCGTGGCTCTCGATCGGCATCGTCTCCACCCAGCCGCCGGCCGCCAGCGCGTCCCAGGCCGCCTGGCCGGCGGCGGTGCGCGTGATCACGATCGTCCAGCCGTCCGAGCCCACCCCGCCCGCCGAGATGTCGGCCAGCACGGCCGAGAAATCGTCGCAGTGCTGGCACTCCGGGCGGGCGTAGGTCTGGGCCTCGACCAGCGGCAGGCGCACGAGCTCGCCGTCGCGCTTGCGGATCAGGACCTCGCCCTTGACGTTGAAGTTGGCCACCTCGGGGAGCGGGATCGCCAGCTCGCCCGCGACCATCTCGGTCATCAGGTCGAAGGTGAAGACCTCCGAGCAGAGCAGGCCGATCGAGAGCGCGATGCGCTCCCCCCGCTCCTCGAGGTGGCGGGCCTGGCGCTCGGCGTGGCGGGGCGGGCGCACCGGCTCCTCGAGCCAGTCCTCGCGGGCGGTGCGGCGCAGCTTGGCGACCGGCGTGGTCTGGCAGGGCACGCCGACGAAGGCCACCCGCTCGAGCCCGCGCTTGTGGGCGTCCGCGATCGCCAGCGGGTTGGCGCAGTAGGTGTACCAGGAGCCGGCGGCGGCCAGCACCTCCTCGCGGCTGGTGGCCAGGTACGGCTCGGGCTGGCAGGCCTCGGCGCCCACCTTGGAGACGATCGCGCCGTCGAAGCGGCCCGTCTCGAGCCCGAACACCAGGAGCGCGGTGACCACGCCGCCGTCCTGGCCCACCTCCCGGATCGCCCGCTCGGAGGCGCGCGCCACCAGGATCTCGCGGTAGGGGCCGAAGCCGTCCTCGTGCAGGGCCGCCACCGGCTCGCCGTAGACGCGGTCGGCGATCTCGGCGGTGTCCGGGGCGAGGCGCGGGCAGACCGCGGCGCAGATGTCGCAGCCCTGGTTCTCGGCGACCGGGCAGAAGTCGGACGGGTCGCCCTTCTTGGGGGAGCGGCGCGGCTTTGCGAGCGCGTCGAGCTCGAGCTGGTTGTAGGGGCAGGCGACCACGCAGGAGGCGCACTCGATGCAGCGGCCCGCCAGCACCACCTCGTTCATCAGCTCCCGGAAGCCCGGGCGCGCGAAGGGCGTGAGCGAGAGGGAGGCCTCCGCCGCCACCTAGGAGGCGCCGAGAAGGGCCGGGTGGGGGGCGATGTCGCTGGCCGGCTGGTGCACGCCCGGGGTGGGGTAGGTGCGCAGGTGGCGGTAGGTGGTCGAGCGCTCGACCGGCACCCGGCCGATCTCCCAGACCAGCTCCCGGATGCGCGGCGGCGCCAGGTACTCGCCGGCGGTGGCCCCGGCCATCCGCGAGATCGACTCCTCCATCAGCGTGCCCGAGAAGTCGTTGGCGCCGCACCACATGAGCAGCTGGCTCACCTTCTCGCCCAGCTTGACCCAGGAGACCTGGAGGTTGTCGATCAGGCCCTGGAAGTACAGGCGCGGGATCGCGTGCGCGCGCAGGTCCTCGGTGAGGCCCGGCCCCGGGCGGCCGTCGCCCTCGTTGTAGAGGCGGGTGTTGTAGTGGATGAAGCCCAGCGGCACGAACTCGGTGAAGCCGCCGGTCTCGCGCTGGATCTCGCGCAGCACCTCGAGGTGGGCGACCAGGTGGCGGGGCTCCTCGACGTGGCCGTACATGTAGGTGGCGGTGGAGCGCAGGCCGACCCGGTGGGCGGTCGTGATGATCTCCCGCCAGCGCGCGGTCATCAGCTTCTTGGGCGCGATCTCGCGGCGCACCTCGTCCACCAGGATCTCGGCGGCGGTGCCGGGGATGGTGTCGAGGCCGGCCTCGCGCAGCATCCGCAGGTACTCCTCGAGGCTTCCCTCCCACTTGCGCATCGCCCAGTCGATCTCGGCCGGCGAGAAGGCGTGCACGTGCATCTCGGGCAGCGGGTCCTTCACCGCCCGCAGGTACTCGAGGTAGCGCTGGGGGGTGAGCTGGGCGGCGAGCCCCCCCTGCATGCAGACCTCGGTGGCGCCCCGCTCCCAGGCCTCGAGCGCCTTCTCGGTGACCCGCTCGGGCGGGTGGAAGTAGGCGCTCGGGTCCTTTGCGGAGACCCCGAAGGCGCAGAAGGAGCAGTCGGTGAAGCAGATGTTGGTCCAGTTGATGTTGCGGTTGACGACGTAGGTGATGGCGTCGCCGACCGCGCGCCGGCGCAGCTCGTCGGCGGCCTGGCAGAGGGCCTGAAGCTCCGGGCCCGTGGTCTGCCAGAGGCGGAGCGCGTCGGCGGCCGAGAGCTCCTCGCCGCAGAGCGAGCGGTCGAGGATGCGCGCCACGGCGGGGTCGATGCGCCCGAGCGCCGCCTCGGCCGACTGGGCGAGGTGGAGCGGGACGGCGGCGTCAGATCGCATGGCCCTCCTCATCGGACAGCGCCCGCACGCGCTCGCGCAGGCCGGGGGCGACGAAGCGCTCGTCGCGCGCGTACTCGGGATAGATGGTGAGGCGCTCGCGCAGGGCGTAGCCGGCGTCGGCGCACAGCCGCTCGAGGCGGCCGAGCTCCGGCCAGGGCGCCTCCGGGTTGATGAAGTCGGGGGTGAGCGGCGAGATGCCGCCCCAGTCGTTGATCCCGGCCAGGAGCAGCGGCCCGTAGTCGGCGGAGAGGTTGGGCGGGGCCTGGATGTTCATCCGCGCCCCGAGCACCAGACGCGCGATCGCGCATGCGCTCATCAGCTCCAGGAGCCCCGGCTCGCCGGCCTCGCCCATCGGCGTGTCCGGCTTGGCGCGGAAGTTCTGGACGATCACCTCCTGGATGTGGCCGTGCTGCTCGTGCAGGTCGCGCAGCGCCAGGAGCGCCTCAACCCGCTCGAGCGCGGTCTCGCCGATTCCGATCAGGATCCCCGAGGTGAAGGGGATCGCGAGCTCGCCGGCCTTTCCGATCATCGCCAGGCGGGCGGCGGGGAGCTTGTCGGGGGCGTGCTCGTGGGGGCCGCCGGGGCCGCAGAGGCGCTCGGCGAGCGACTCCAGCATCAGCCCCTGGCTGGGGGAGACCTCGCGCAGCTCACTCAGCTCGCGCCGGCTCATGAGGCCGGCGTTCGGGTGGGGGAGGAGGCCGGTCTGCTCGAGCACCGCCCGGCACATCGCCACCAGGTAGCCGTGGGTCGAGCTGTGGCCGAAGCGGCGCAGGGTCTGGCGGTAGCGCGGCCAGCGCGCCTCGGGGCGGTCGCCGAGGCAGAAGAGCGCCTCCTTGCAGCCGCGCCGGGCGCCCGCCTCGGCCACGGCGAGCACCTCGTCGGGGCTCATCGTGTGCGCGCGCGGATCGTCGTCCGCGCGCGCGAAGGTGCAGTAGGAGCAGACGTCGCGGCAGAGGTTGGTGAGCGGGATGAAGACCTTGCGCGAGTAGGTGACGGTCGGCGGGCGGCCCTGGTCGCGAAGCCAGGCGGCCGCCGCCCAGAGCGCCGGCAGCTCGGCGCCCTGCGCCTCTGCCAGGCAGAGCGCCTCGGGCCGGCTCAAGCGGCCGCCCTCGAGCGCCGCCTCGACGCTCTCGCGCAGCCGTGGGCGCAGCGCCTCGAGGGGCGGGGCGAGCGCGCTCACCTGCTCACCCGGGCTCGGGGCCCTGGCCGTCCCGGAACTTGCGCCAGTCGGCGGGGCGCTTTTCCTGGAAGCTCGCGATCCCCTCCGTCGGCTCGGGCCCGTAGACGTGGTTGAGGGCCACGAGCTCGAGGCCGTGCTGGACCGCCGAGTAGAGCTGGTCGGTGGCGGCGTTCAGGGCGAGCTTGGCCAGCCGCAGCCCCTGGGGCGAGCGGCGCAGGATCTCGGTGCACCAGCGGTCGACCTCGGCGTCGAGCTCCTCGTCGGGCACCACCGCGTTCACCAGCCCCATCGCGAGCGCCTCCTCGGCGCTGTACTGGCGGGTGAGGTAGAGGATCTCGCGCGCCTTCTTCTCGCCCACCACCGCGGGCAGGAGCTGACAGCCCCACCACAGCGGCGCCGAGCCGATCCGGGGGCCGGCCTGGCCGAAGCGCCCCGAGCTGCCCGAGATGGTCAGATCGCAGAGCACGTTCAACTCGTTCCCGCCGCCGATGCAGTAGCCCTTGACGCGCACGATGATCGGCTTGCCGTTGTTGCGGATCGCCACCGCCAGGCGGTCGTGGAGGTGGTGCAGGTGACGCTTCTCGGCCGCCGTGCGGGTGGGCGCGCGGACGTCACCGCCCACGCAGAAGGCGCGATCGCCGGCGCCGGTGAAGACGATCACCCCCACCGCCTCGTCGTCGGCGGCGGCCTCGAAGGCCTCGCAGAGCTCGCCGATGGTCTGGGTGCGGAAGGCGTTCAGGCGGTCGGGGCGGTTGAGCGTAATGGTCGCCCGGCCGCCTGCGACCTCATACAGGATGTCCTCGTACGACAAGGGTATGCCCTCCGCCGATCGACGCCACGGGCAGCGCGCATCCTATCGCCACCGCCCGACCCGGACCGGCCCCTTCCAGCGAGTCTCGGGATGCAAGACGGGTGTTCGGAAATCGCCCGGGTGCCTTGCCCGGCCGCGACCCTAGTGATACTCCTGCACAAGCGCGTCAACGCGAGACATCAGACCACGATGTGAGACAGGATGAACAAAGTGGCCACGACGACACCCGAGCGTGCGCCCGGGACGCGGTACCGGATCCAGGCCATCGAGCGTGCGGTGGCGATCCTGAACGCCTTCACGGCGGAACACCCCGAGCTCGGCGTGACCGAGCTCGCCGAGCGGCTGGGGCTGCACAAGTCGACCGTCCACCGCTTCCTGGTCAACCTGGAGGCGGGCGGGCTGGTCGAGCGCAACGCCCGCACCGCCCGCTACCGGCTGGGGCTGCGCATCTTCGAGCTCGGCGGGCTGGTGCTGCAGCAGATGAACCTCTGGGACGAGGCGCTGCCATTCCTCGAGGGGCTCGTGCGCGAGTCCGGCGAGACCGGCCACCTGGCGGTGCTCGACGGCGGCGAGGCGATCTACATCGAGAAGGTGGAGGCGCGCCGGGCGCTTCGGATCCCCTCGGCGATGGGCCGCGGCTACCCCGCCCACGCCACCAGCCTCGGCAAGGCGCTGCTCGCCGGGCTGCCGGCGGAGGCGCTTCGGCGGCTGGTGGCCGAGCGCGGGCTCGCCGGTCACACGCCGAACACGATCACCAGCCTCGACGCGCTCGAGGCGGAGCTCCAGCGCGTGCGCGACCGCGGCTACGCGGTCGACAACGAGGAGTACGACGACGGCCTGCGCTGCATCGGCGCGCCGATCCACGACCACACCGGCCAGGTGGTGGCGGCGATCGGCATCGGCGGCCCGGTGACACGGGTCACCCCGGCCCGGCTGACGCCGCTGGCGGAACTCGTGATGGCTGCCGCCAGGGGCCTCTCGCGCCGTCTCGGCGCGGGACGCGCCGAGTCCCTCGCAACCCCCGCCCTGCGGGTCCACACCCCTCCGCCGGAGCGGCCGGCGCCCGGCTGGCCGGCGCCGACCTCCGGCCTTCGACCCCCCCCAGAAGGAGCGTGAACTGACGATGGCCACCACGGCCCACCCCCACTCCCGGCGGCTCTCGAGTCGCACCCAGCACTTCGTGCTGCCCAAGCAATGGGCGTCGATGCGCAAGGCCGAGGCGCAGGAGCTCGCGACCGGCCAGCGGGTGATTCATTTCGAGAAGGGCGACTTCCAGGGCGACGAGTTCCGGCCCGCGCCCCACATCGCCGAGGCCTGCGCCAAGGCGGTGGCCGACGGGCACGTGCGCTACGTGCCGGGCCCGGGCCTGCCCGAGCTTCGGGACGCGATCGCCGAGGAGATGACCAAGCGCGGCCGGCCCACCGTCCGCGAGGAGGTGCTGGTGACGATGGGGGCCAAGCACGCCCTCACGCAGTCGCTCCTGACCCTGGTCGACCAGGGCGACGAGGTGATCTTCCCCAATCCCGGCTACCCGCCGGACGAGTTCTGGATCACCTACGCCGGCGGCCGGGTGACCTACGCGCCGCTCATGGAGCCGGACTTCCACTTCGACCTGGACGCCTTCGGCGGCCTGATCAGCCCGCGCACGAAGCTCCTGATCATCAACACGCCCCAGCGCCCCAACGGCATGGTGGTCGGCCAGCTGGACGAGCTCGCCGCCATCTGCGCCGAGCGCGACGTGATGGTGCTCTCGGACGAGATCTTCAGCCACATGGTCTACCCGCCCGCCGAGCACCGCACGATCGCGGCGGTGGAGGGGATGGCCGACCGCTCGATCGTGGTCGACACCTTCTCCAAGACCTACATCATGACCGGCTTCCGGATCGGCTGGTGCGTGGCCAACCGTGACCTGATCACGACCATGGACATCTTCCAGCAGAACTCGGTCACCAACGTGCCCGCCTTCGTGCAGCTGGCGGCGCTGGCGGCCCTCACCGGCCCCCAGGAGCACGTGATCGAGACCACCGCCCGCCTGCAGCGCAAGCGCGACCGGGTGGTGGAGGCGCTGAACGCGCTGCCGGGCATCGAGTGCCCGACGCCGGACGGCTCCTTCTACGTCTTCCCGGACATCCGCGGCACCGGCATGAACGCCCAGGAGTTCACGGACCACCTGATGGAGCGCTACAGCGTCGGCGTGGTCGCCGGCACCGCCTTCGGCGACCGCGGCGAGGGCCACGTGCGGCTCACCTACGCCGCCCCCGACGACGTGCTCGAGGAGGGCCTGGACCGCATCCGGCGCGCCGTCGAGGACCTCTAGGGCTCCTTGGGGGTCGCCTGACAGGCGGAGATCCCCGCGCTCCGGCGCGGGGATCTTGGCATGCTCCCGTCCGGGGGCTTCGGGGGGCCCGATTGACCAGCGAGAGGGGGACCGACGTGGCGGAGGAGCGGTTGCTGTGGGAGGACCTGAGCGAGGGCGACGTCGCCGTCTCGTCCGGGCGCACGGTCACCGAGGCGGACGTGGTGAACTTCTGCGGCGTCTCCGGCGACTACAACTGGTTCCACATCGACGCCGAGGCGGCCAAGGAGTCGGTGTTCGGCCAGCGGGTCGCCCACGGCGCGCTGGTGCTCGCGATGGCCACCGGCCTCCAGGTGGGCCAGATGGAGCCGAAGGTCGCCACCGCCGCCTTCATGGGGCTGCGCGAGTGGCAGTTCCGGGCGCCGGTCTACTTCGGCGACACCATCCGCGTGAAGCGGACGATCGGCGCCAAGAGCGAGCACAAGAACCCCGCCCAGGGCTTCGTCGTCTACGAGATCGAGGTCCTCAACCAGGACGACAAGGTCGTCCACAAGGGCCAGTGGAACATGCTGATCCGCCGCCGCGCCCCCGTGGAGGCGGCCGCCAGCTAGCGAGCCCCCGCCGGGCGGACGGGGCGTCCCCGTCCGCCCGCAGCCCTAGCCGCGCTGGGGCGGGCGCCCCTCGGCGTCGGCGAGCTCGGGGTGCCAGCGCCGGAAGTGCTCCAGGTGCTGCTGGGTGAGCGCCCCCGGCGGGTAGTGCTCGTCGTAGAAGTCGGGGTCGGCGTGCTGGGCCTGGCAGGTCAGGCGCTGGTACATCGGGTCGATGTAGGCCGGGAAGCGGCCGTAGGTGTCGAAGACGTACTGGCAGTAGTCCTTGACCAGCTCGACGGTCTCGGCGTCCGGGCGCACGATCTGGCCGATCACCCGGTCGGGCTCCTTGTAGGGCTTGGGCACCTCGGGCGAGTAGTTGGCCCACTTGGCCTCCATGAAGGCGTCCACCGCCTCGCGCATGTCGGCGTGGTAGGGCGGCGTGAAGGCCTCGAAGACACCGTCGCGGCCGACCGGCACGCTCGGCCCCTGCTTGGCCTCGTGGAAGCGGAAGCCGAGCCCCGGCACGTCCACGCCGCCGAGCACGAAGCGGGCGATGTAGCCGGTGAAGGTCCAGCCGCCGAGACCGAGGCACTGCAGCGCCAGGTTGAGGTTGTGGCAGATGAAGGCCTGCTCGACCACCTGCATCGACAGCACCCGCTGCTCGAGGTCGATCATGCCCATCTGGCGGGCGGGGTCGACCCGGCCGGAGCCGATCCAGCGCTCGAGGCCGGCCGAGCGCATCCCCGCCTGCTCGTCCACGATCGAGAAGCGGTACTCGGGCGAGAGGTAGATGAAGAGCAGGTTGATGTACTCGAGGGTCATGCTCGAGACCGGCAGGAAGAGCGTGGTGCCGGGCTGGTTGGCGTTCCAGTGGTTGAACACGAAGAGGCCGGGCAGGCCGGTCGGAAGCTGCGCCCGCCCGGGCGCGAGCTCCACCGAGGCGCGCCGGGTGAGCTCCAGCACCCACTCCACCTGGGCCTCGATCGGCTTGCCCGACAGGGTGGCGAGCTCCCCCGGCTCGGGCAGCAGCCGCCACATGTCCAGGAAGTAGGTGCCGCGGTCGTTGGTGAAGAAGAGCTCGGTGCCGTGGTTGGAGCAGGAGGAGGGCCAGGTGCGGGTGGTCCACTGGACCAGCGCGTCCGCGCCCTTGGAGGGGTCGATGTCGCCCAGGTTCATCCCGGTGAGGCCGGTGGCCGCCATCAGCAGCAGCGCCTCCTCGAGCTCGGTGAGGGGCACCGGCTGGTAGGGGCTCCTGTAGGCCAGCACCCCGGAGTCGATCTCCATCCCCAGGCCCACGCGCCGGCTCTTGCGGTCCCAGACCGACTGGAAGAAGGGGTAGGCGAGGGCGTCGTAGAGGCCCGCCGGGGCCGCCTGTACGAGCGCCTGGGGGCTCGCGAAGCCCTCCTGCCCGGGGGGCGCGCTCACAGCCCCAGCTCCCGCGAGATGATCAGCTGCTGGATCTCGCTCGTGCCCTCGGTGATCGAGGCCAGCTTGGCGTCGCGGTAGTAGCGCTCGACCGGGTACTCGACGATGTAGCCGTAGCCGCCGTGGATCTGGACCGCCTCGCGGCAGACGTACTCGGCGACCTCGGCGGAGTAGTACTTCGCCATCGAGGCCTCCTTCACGCAGGGTTGGCCGGTCGAGTAGAGCCAGGCCGCCTTGTAGGCCAGCGCCTTGGCCGACTCGATGCGGGTGGCCATGTCGGCCAGCTTGAAGCGGATCGCCTGGAACTTGGACAGCGGCCGCCCGAACGCCTCGCGCTCCTTGGCGTACTGGCGGGCGGCGTCGAAGGCCGCCTCGGCGATCGCCGCCGACTTCACCCCGTGCGAGACGCGCCCGGTGATGAGCGCCTCCATCAGCGCCTTGAAGGCCCCCTCCTGGCCGCCGAGCAGGCCGGACTCGGGCACGAAGCAGTCCTCGAAGACCAGCTCGGCGGTGTCCGAGGAGCGGTGGCCCATCTTCTCGAGCTTGCGCGTGACCTCGAAGCCGGGGGCGTCGCGGTCGACGATGAAGACGCTGATGCCCTCGCCCCGGCGCGTGCGGTCGGTGTAGGCGGCGACCAGGCAGTAGTCGCAGATGGTGCCGTTGGTGATGAAGTTCTTGCGGCCGTTGATCACGTAGCCGCCGTCGCGGCGCTCGGCGCGAGCGGTGAGGCCGGCGGCGTCGGAGCCGGTGTTGGGCTCGGTGATCGCGTAGGCGCCGATGATCTCGCCGGCGATCGAGCGCGGCAGGTAGCGCTCCCGCTGCTCCTCGGTGCCGAACTTGTAGATCGGGAACGTCGCCAGGTCGACGTGGGCGTTCACGCTCATGATGATGCCGGCGCAGACCTTGGTCATCTCCTCGACGAACACGCACTCGGTCACCTTGTCGGCGCCGATGCCCCCGTACTCCTCCGGGAAGACGATCCCGAGCAGCCCCAGCTCGCCCAGCTTGGGCATGAGCTCGACCGGGAAGCGCTCCTTGCGCTCGCACTCCTCGACCAGCGGCGCCACCTCGGCCTGGGCGAACTCGCGGACCATCTGGCGAAGGTCCTCCTGCTCCTCGGTGAAGCTAAAGCTCAGCATCGGCGACCTCGCGGCCACTCGGGGGACGGGGGGCTCCGGGCCAGTCTACCGGCGAGCCGGGCTAGACTGGCCCGGATGTCCGACCCCTTCCGCCTCGACGGGCGCACCGTGGTGATCACCGGCGCCTCGCGGGGGATCGGCGCCGCCACCGCCCGCGCGGTCGCCGCGGCGGGCGGGGGCTGCGTGCTGGTGGCGCGCTCGGCCGAGGCGCTCGAGCGGCTGGCGGCGGAGCTCCCCGGACCTGCCGCGGCGGTGGCCGGCGACGTCGCCGACCCCGAGGTCGCCGAGCGGGCGAGCGAGGCCGGGCAGCGGCTCGGCGGCCTCTGGGGGCTCGTGAACAACGCCGGCATCAACCCCTACTACCACCCGCTGGTCGAGACCGCGCTCTCGGAGTGGGACGAGGTGATGCGGGTGAACGTGCTGGGGGCGGCCGCCTTCGCGCGCGCGGTGGCGCGGCGGCTGGTGGCCGCCGGCGGCGGCGGCCGGATCGTGAACCTGGGCTCGATCGCCGGCCTCACCGGGCTGCCCAACATCGGCCCCTACAACGCCAGCAAGGCGGCGCTCGACGCCATGACGCGCACCCTGGCGGTCGAGCTCGGCCCCGCCGGCATCCTCTGCAACTCGGTGGCGCCCGGCACCATCGCCACCGAGATGGTGGACGCGCTGATGCAGGCCAACCCGGCCCTCAAGGAGCGGCTGGTGGCCAAGGCGCCGCTGGGGCGGATCGGCGATCCCGACGAGGCCGCCTGGCCGATCCTGTTCCTGCTCTCCGACGCCGCCGGCTTCATCACCGGCCAGACCCTGGTGGTCGACGGGGGGCGGCTGGCGGCCGGCTAGGGCGCGGGCGCCGGGGCATTCGAGATGCGGGTCGTGATCTGCGGGGCCGGGACCGCCGGCTGCGTGCTGGCGGCGCGCCTGACCGAGCGCGAGGGGCTGGAGGTGACGCTGCTCGAGCGCGGCCCCCACTACCGCCCCGGCGACTGGCCGGCCGAGCTCGCCCACGCCCACCGGATCGTCGCCGACAGCCACGACTGGGGCTACCGCGCCCGCGCCGGCGCCTCGCCGCGGCTCGTGCACGTGCCGCGGGGGCAGGTGGTGGGGGGCTCGTCGGTCACCAACGGCGCGGTCGCCCTGCGCGGGCACCCCGAGCACTACGACGAGTGGGACGCCCACGTCGACGGCTTCGGCTGGGAGAGCTGGCTTCCCTGGTTCCGCCTGATCGAGCGCGACCTCGACTTCGGCGCGGAGCCCTGGCACGGCGACGCCGGCCCGATCGCGGTCAGCCGCTACCCGCGCCCGGGCTGGCTGGCGCTCCAGGAGCGCTTCTGCGAGGCGGCGCTCAGCTGCGGCCACCCCTGGGTCGACGACCACAACCGCCCGGGCGCGCTCGGGGTGGGGCCGATCCCCCTCAACATGATCGACGGCCGCCGCCAGACCCCGGCCGACCACTACCTGGACCCGGCTCTCGAGCGGCCGGCGCTGCGCC
Organism: Miltoncostaeaceae bacterium; assembly: GCA_033856495.1. Lineage (GTDB taxonomy): Bacteria > Actinomycetota > Thermoleophilia > Miltoncostaeales > Miltoncostaeaceae > JAWVEW01. Next base: position 11,966 of record JAWVEW010000105.1, read on the forward strand.
TGGAGAGCGGGGTGGTGGTGGACCGGGTGCGCCTGTCGGCCGGCCGGGCGGTGGCGGTCGAGGGCCTGGACCGGGCCGGACGGCCGGCGCGCTGGGAGGCCGACGCGGTGATCCTTGCGCTCGGCGCCTACGCCACCCCGGCGGCGCTCCTTCGAAGCGGCGTGGGCCCGCTCGAGGAGCTTCGCCGCCACGGCATCGCGGTGGCGCACGCGCTTGCCGGGGTGGGGCGGGGGATGCAGGACCACCCCAAGATCTCCTACCGCTTCGACCTGCGGATCCCCGCCCCGAGCTGGCCCAACCCCTGGTACCAGGCGCTCCTCACCGGCGCGGTGGAGGTGGGCGGCGAGCGCCGGGTCTACCAGGTGATGCCCTACTCCGGCCAGGAGCAGGGCGGCCAGCGCTTCACCGACCTGAACGTGCAGCTCTCGGACGCCCGCTCGCGGCGGGGCAGCGTGCGCCTTGTAAGCCGCGACCCGCGCGCCCAGCCGGCGATCGACATGGGCTGGCTGATGGAGGACGCCGACCGCGCCGCCGCCCGCGCCGCCGGGACGCGCCTCCTGGAGCTGGCGGGCGCGCCGGCGCTCGCCGGCGCGCTCAGCCCCTGGCCGAACCTGGCCGACCCCGACCACGCGCTGCGCACGGTCGAGACCTTCCACCACCCGGTGGGAAGCTGCCGGATGGGCCGGCCGGGCGACCCGGAGGCGGTGGTCGACGCGGCCGGACGGCTGTTCGGCCTGGAGGGGCTGTGGGTGATCGACGCCTCGGTGATGCCGCGGCTTCCCTCGGCCAACACCCACCTGCCGGTGATCGCGCTCGCCGAGCGGCTGGCGGCGGGCTTCCGAGCGGCGGCCGAGGCGGGGGCCGTGTGAGCCGCCACTGGGTGACCCTGGCCGGCGTCGTGCACCGCGCCGACGGCGACGGCGGCGGCTTCAGCTTCGCGCTCGCCCGCGCCCGGCGGGCGCCGCGTCGTCGAGCTCGAGCGGGAGGCGGCGGCGGGGGCATAACGGTACATAACAGTACTTTCCATGCGCTTGCAGCGCGGCCTCGGCCGAGTCGCTACGCTGTTCGAACCGTGACGCCGCCAGCCCCGTCCTGGGAGGTCACCCTCTTGCGCCGGCCGCCCGGCGCG
>JAWVEW010000106.1:0-3585 GCA_033856495.1 Miltoncostaeaceae bacterium
CAAGGATCTCGAGGCCGTCGATCCGGCGACCATCGAGAAGGTGTCGAACCTCGGGCTCAGCCCGGGCGCGACCCAGGGGCTCGCCAACGACGGCGTGCTGGTCTATGCGAAGGAGGCGAGCGACCGCCACCTGAAGGTCGGGGACACGCTCGCGATGCGGCTGCCGGAGGGCGGCGTTCGGCGGCTGCGGGTCGCCGGCACCTACACGCGCGGCCAGTTCCTCTGGGGCAACTACCTCGTGTCGCTGAAGACCTTCGAGTCCGGCTACCCGATCCAGCGCAGCGACCCGGTGCTCGTGGCCGGCGCGCCCGGCGTGTCGGAGCAGCAGCTCAAGGCGACCGCGACCGCAGCGCTCACCGGCTTCCCGTCCGCGCGGGCACAGACGCCGGACGAGTGGCAGAAGGAGGTGGAGGGCTTCCTCAACGGACTGCTGAACCTGATCTACGCCCTCCTCGGGCTGGCCATCATCATCGCGGTGCTCGGCATCGTGAACACGCTGGCGCTGTCGATCCTCGAGCGGACGCGGGAGATCGGCCTGCTCCGGGCGATCGGGCTCGGCCGGCGCCAGACGCGGGCGATGGTGCGGTCGGAGTCGGTGATCGTGGCCGTCTTCGGCGCGCTGCTCGGCCTGGTGGTGGGCGTCTTCTTCGGCTGGGCGATGGTCCGGGCGATCGAGGAGCTGACCCAGTTCGCCATCCCGTGGAGCCGGCTCGCGATCTTCGTCGTCCTCGCCGCGGTGGCCGGCGTGCTGGCCGCGCTGGGACCGGCGCGCCGCGCGGCGCGGATGGACGTGCTCCGGGCGATCGCGACGGAGTAGGACGGACCGTCCCCGCGGTCGCCGGCGACGGCGGCCGCGGGCTCGCCGCCGGCGCCTACTGCCGGATGGCGTGGCCCAGGAAGCTGACCTCGGTGGACTCGCTGAGCATGGCGCGCGGGACATCGAGGTCGAAGGCGACACCGCGCATCTCGACCGGCCGGAGACCGCGCTCGGCCATCCGGGTCCCGAGGTCCTCGGGGGTCAGGAACTTGTGGAAGTCGTGGTTGCCCTTGGGGATGAAGCCCAGCTGGTACTCGCCGATCCAGACGAGCTCCTCGAAGGCCCGGAGCGTTTGATTGTGGGTGAGAAAGCCGAAGACACCGCCGGGCCGAAGCGCCCGAGCGCACGTGTCGAGCGCCGCGTCGACGTCGGCCACGTGCTCGAGCACGTCCACCGCCATCACGGCGTCGAACTGCTCGCCTGGCTCGAACGATTCCGCGAGCGCGTGGCGGTAGTCGATCTCGAGGCCCGACTCGCGGGCATGCGCGATCGCCGCCTCGAGCGAGCGGGGCGAGGCGTCGAAGGCGACGACGCTGGCGCCGCCCCGGGCGAGGGCCTCCGAGAAGATCCCCCCGCCGCAGCCCACGTCGAGGATGCGCTTCCCGGCGAAGCCGCCCAGAACCTGCTCGAAGTAGGGAACCCGCACCTCGTTGAGCAGGTGCAGGCCGCCGAGCGGGCCGGCAGGGTCCCACCAGATCGCCGGCGCCAGCTCCACCAGGCGCTCGTACTTGTCGGGGTCGTCGAGCTTGCGGACGTCGAAATCCATCTCGTCACCTCGCATCGAAGGCATGGGGACTACCCGGACAGGAAGGGCAGCAGCTCGGCGAGCGTATCCTCCGGGGTCTCCTCGGCGGGGAAGTGGCCAGCCGGCACGGCGGGAGCCCGGTGTCCGGCCCGGGGCGGTCCGGCTCGGGATGGGAGTTACCGCTGCAGGACGGATTCCGGCGCCTGAACCGACGCGATCGGGTCCGCGTGGCGGTGCACGATCTTCCACGTCCCGTCTTCAGGTCGAAAGATGGTCGTGCAGCGGAGGGTGACCGGACGCGCCTCGTCCATTCCGACGAGCCTCGCCGTGAACCGCTCCATCTCCACCGTGTACGCGAGGTCGGGAGTGACGCACTTCGCCAGGGTCTCGAACGCCTGGAGGTCGCCCCCCGTGTAGTGACTCGCAGCGCCCTCCAGCGTCTGGTCGATCCGCTGCCATCCGCGCGCGGGAGGGCCGAACGGGTTCGCCAGGGTGGCGTCGTCCGCACGGGAGTACAGGGCCTTGAAGCCCTCGGCGCTCCCTCCGACCATCTGGCCGAGCGCCGCATGGTGTTGTTCCATGACCTGGTCGAACGACGTGCGCTCGGTCATGCGGCCCCCCCTGCCCGAATCAGCTTGCTGAGCGCGCTCGCGCAAGCGAGAGGCCAGTAGGCTATTGGCGGCACCGGCGGGACGTCAACGACGGTCGCACGCCCCGGGCGTCGTCGAGCAGCCGGCGCCGTGCGAGACTTCCGGCATGGATTTGGAGCTCGGCGGGCGCCGCGCTCTGCTGATCGGAGCCGGGCGCGGGTTTGGCGGGGCGGCCGCCGTCGCGATGGCGCGCGAGGGGGCCTCCGTGGCGGTCGTGGCGCGCACCCGCGAGACGGTCGCGGAACGGGTGCTGGCGTGCCGGGCGGCAGGAGCGCCCGAGGCCGTCGGGGTCGTGGCGGACGCCACTGACGCCGCCCAGCTCGAGCGAGCGATCCGGGAGTCGGCCGCCGCGCTGGGCGGGCTCGACATCCTGGTCACGCTGGTCGGCGGCAGCCAGCCGGGGGGCGCCGAGCTCGAGGACTCCGGGTGGGAGCTGGCGCTCGAGCGGAACCTCTGGCCGGCCATCCGGGCGACCCGGCTGACGCTTCCCCTGCTCGAGGCATCCGCGCGCGAGCGCGGGGTCGCGGTGCCGGCGGGCGTCGACGAGCCGGGCAGCCGGCAGCACAGCGTCGTGCTCCACGTGGCGAGCATCTGGGGTCGCGAGGGCGGCGGCCTGATGAGCTACAACGCCGCCAAGGCGGCGCTCATCAGCCTGGCCCACGAGCAGGCGCGCGAGCTGGCGCCGCGCGGCGTGCGCGTCCTCTCGCTCGCGCCCGGCAGCGCCCTGCACGCCGGCGGCAGCTGGGAGGGCCGCCTGCGGGGGGATCCGTCAGGGGTGGCGGAGTTCGTCCGGCGGGAGATCCCCTTCGGACGCTTCGGCACGGCCGAGGAGATCGGCGACGTCATCGCCTTTCTCACGAGCCCTCGCGCCAGCTGGATCGCCGGTGCCTGCGTCGTGGTCGACGGCGGCCAGTCGCGGGCGTTCTAGAGGGATCGCAGGCTTGAACCCCGGCCTCGTCCGGCGCATCATCGGAGCGGTGGAGGAGGTCCGCCTGGAGCGCCTGGCCGTGGAGGTCCCCGACCTCGTTGGCTGGATCGACCGATTCGAATCGGTCCTCGGCCCAGGCTTCCGGCGGCAGTCGGTCCGCCAGGCGACCGGCACGGTGGACGTGGCGATCCATCCCGCGGGAGTCGAGCTGCTCGCGAAGACCGACGGCCAGCCGCGTCTTCGGAGCTTCCACCTGCGGAGCTCCGACCTGGAGCAGACGTTGGCGCGGGCGCGGGCGGCCGGGTGGCGAGAGCTCGACTCGTTCCACGTCGACGGCCGGCGGCACGTGGTCTTCGACGTCTCGGGCCTGCGGGTGGTCGTCCTCGACGCGACCTGAGCCCGCGCATCGATCAACCGGTTGCCCGCCCGGTCAGGAAGGGCAGCA
>JAWVEW010000107.1:0-3563 GCA_033856495.1 Miltoncostaeaceae bacterium
CGGGTGACGGTGAGCGGAACGGTCGCCCTCGGGCGCTCGCGATCCGCCCGGGCCGGCCTCCTGTCCGCCCAGGCCGACATCCGCCTCAGCGACTACGGCGCCGAGCTCTCCGTGCTGCGCCCGCGCGCGTCGGGCGTTGCGGCGACGATCGGCCAGCTGCGGTGAGACGCCGGTGGCCGAGCGTGTGCGCGCTCCTAGACGCCGTCGTCGGCGCGCCGGCCGCCCTCGCTGACGAGGCCTCGGCCGCCGAGGCGACGGCGCCCACGGCCGCGGAGCGCTCGCATCCGCCTCGGTGGGTCGAGCGCACCGCCGTCGCGCTCATTTCCCTCATCGCGGCCGCTGCGCTCGCCTCCTCGACAGGGGCAGCCGGCGCCGCTGCCAGCGGGAGGCCGTACTTCCCGGTCTCTTGCGGGACGGTCGTCGGTCCGAGCTGGCAGCTCGGCGGCCAGTCCGGACGGTCCTGGCTCGTGCAGGCCACCATTCCCTGCGCACGGGCGCGACGGCTGGCCGCTTCGCACCTTGGCCGCATCGGACCCCGACTGCCCGCTCCGCGCGGGTGGCGCTGCGAGGGCCAGCCCTACGCGGGCGCGTGCTTTCGTCTCACCGGTCGCGTTGTCGCCGACGTGGATTGGACCGTGGCGCACTTGCTCGAGGGCTGAGCCGGATGAAGGGGCGAGGGAGAACGCGCCAGGTCACGGCTTCGCCTTGGTCTCGGCGCGGGGCTGGCTCCAGCGGTGCTCGACGCGGGCGATCCGCCAGTAGCCGATGGCGGCGGCCCAGACGGCCATGAACACCCCAACGACGACGAAGCCGACGTTGTTCAGGTCGAGCGAGGCAATCCAGTCGCTGACCGGGTTGACGAAGCCGAGCTGATCGTGAGCGACGCCGACCAACTCGATGCTGCCGATCACCAGGGCGACGGCGACCGACAGCCCGGTGTAACGCCCCATCCCGACGAGGTGGCGGGCGCGGCCCTCGCGCTCGTGCAGTTCGTCGCCGGGCGCACGCCCGGGTTGGTCGCAGTTTTGGTCCCGGATCGGTGCGGTCCCAGCAGCGCCCCGCCCCCGCGGAGCAGCATCGGCGCGTGCGCTGATCGTCGTTTCGGCTTCCTGGTCGCGCGCGTCTGAAGATGGGGTGCTGGGGCCGCCAGGGCGCCGACCGCTCAACTCCAGGCCGCCGCGGCCAACGGCGAATGCCGTAGTTGTTGCGGTGCCGGGATCGGGGAATTCGCTCATGAGGGAACCGGCAGCGTTGCCGAAACAGTGGTCAGGGCCAGGCGTACGGAAGGAGCCCGGTGACCGAGCAGCCGACATCCCTCATGATCGAGCAGATGTGGTTCGAGGAGGCCGCGCGAACCCTCGTCGAGGAGCTCGTCGTGGCCGTTCTGGAGATGGAGCAGGGGGCCGCGGATGGCCATCGCCTCCTGCCTGACGGGCGCCGATCGCGAGGGACGCCGCGACCCCGCCAGGCCCGGGGCCCGTGCGGCGTCGACCGCGCCGCTTCTCGAGGCTGACGCCGCCAGACGTCCAGACGACCTCGCTCGGCCCCGCGCGGCGAGGTTCCTCCCGCAGGACGAGCGGTGGCACCGCAGCCACCCCGAGCGGTTTCCGCGTCCGGGGGTAGAACGTCCGGGCGCCGCCAGCTCGTACACGCCCGATTCATGCGTTGCCGCCCACTCATTCGGATCCGTGCACAGAAGCAAAGGCAGTCGATCTCGGCCGGTCGGGCCGAAGCCAGGCCAGACCGCGCCCCCTATCGTGTCGGCTTGGCAGCGGGCGAACTCGGGCTGACGAGCTGCAGGCAAGGCCGCCGTCACGTTGGGCGGCGGTGAGCGCGCCCGCCGCCGCCCCGCTCTGGAGCGTCTGGCACGCGCCGCCCGCGCCCTACACGCTGGGCGTGGAGGAGGAGGTCATGCTCCTCCGTCCGAGCGACTGGTGGCCCTCTCAGGAGAGCGACGCCGTGCTCGAGCGGCTCAGCCCGGCGCTTCGACGGCGCCTCAGCGCGGAGACGCACGCGTCCGCGATCGAGTTCCAGACCGGCGTCCACCGCACCGTGGCCGACGCGATGGGAGAGGTGAGGGAACTGCGGGCCGCGCTCGCAAGGGAGATCGGCGCGCTCGGCATCCGGCCTGCCGCGGCCGGCATCCATCCGCTCGCTGCGGCGGGTGACAGCACGATCTCCCACGGCGACCGCTACCAGCGCCTCGCCTCGTCGCTGCGCGCGCTGGCGGTCCGGGAGCCGACCTACGCGCTCCACGTGCACGTCGGGGTTCCGACCGCGTCGGGGGCGATCCGGGTCATGAACCGCCTGCGCGCTCACCTGCCGCTGCTGCTGGCGCTCTCCGCCAACTCGCCGTTCTGGCGGGGACAGGACAGCGGCCTCGCCTCGATGCGCACCCCGCTCTTCCAGGCGTTCCCGCGCACCGGGCTGCCCCGCAGCTTCCGCTCCTACGAGGACTACGTGACGTCCATCGACCAGCTGATCCGCTGCGGCGGGATTCCCGGACCGAGCTTCCTCTGGTGGGACATGCGCCTCCAGCCCGGGCTCGGAACACTGGAGGTCCGGATCATGGACGTCCAGATCGAGTCGAAGGACACCGCGCCGCTCGTCGCCCTCGTGCAGTGCCTGGCTCGTGCGGAGCTCGAGGAGGGGCTGGCCCCGCCGGCACTTGTGGACGCCCCCGAGATCCTCGCCGAGAACCGCTTCCTGGCGGCGCGGGACGGAATGGCGGCCGCGCTCATCGATCCCACCGCCGGGGGGCCCGTCCCGGTCCGCCGCCTGCTCGACCAGACGTTGGCCGCCTGCGAGGACCACGCGCGTGCGCTCGGCTGCAGCGACGAGCTGGCTGCGGCGGAGCGGCTGGGGCAGCGGCCCGGCGCGAGCCGTCAGCGGATCCTGGCGAGCGGACCGGACGGCCTTCAGGGGCTGCTGGTCGCGCTTGCGGACGCCTTCGCGGAGGCGCCCGCGGTCACGCACGGGGCGCCGCGGGAGGCGGCCGGAGGCATCGCCCGCCCATGAGCTTTCCGCTGGCCGTCACCCTCCCGGGTGTGGCTGGCCGCGGGACGGAGCCGCCTCAGTCCTCGCCGTGGCCGGGCCCGTCCTCCCCGGAGCGCGGCGGGTCGAGGAAGAACACCCCGATCGCGATGTCCGGCTCGAGGCTGTTCTGGCCCAGGTACGCCATGACCCTGCGGCCGCTGAGCCCCTCGACGAGGTCGATGAAGGGCGCCCTGGTCGCGTCCCGGAAGGCCTTCCGGTAGGCGTGGACCTGCTCGCCCTCGCCGTTCCGGATCAGCGTCAGCTCACCCTGCGTGAGGTTGTCCCGGCCGATCACCAGGAGGATCTCGGGCGTGACCATGAAGCTGCGCGCCGTCATGGGCCCCTTGCCGAAGTGCTGGGCGTGCAGGCGGGAGATGCCCTTTGTGATGCGCAGCAGGAACCCGGCGGCCGGGGGTGGCTGGGAGTCCGGCCCCGCCGGCCCGCTTGGATCGACGTCCGGATTCAACGGCCCCCCCCCCACCCCCCCCGGGGTTTCGCGGCCGGACAACCCCACCCCCCGGCGAGCC
>JAWVEW010000108.1:0-4466 GCA_033856495.1 Miltoncostaeaceae bacterium
GTGCCGCCGAAGGCGGCACCGGGTGGCGGTAGCGGTGGCAGTGGCGGCGGTAGCGGTGGCAGTGGCGGCGGCGGTGGCGGCGGTGGCCCGAACACCCCGGCGTCCCAGACCACCCTCTCCCGCGACAGCAGCCTGAAGGTCAGGGGCTTCTCCCTGTGGATCGCCACCAAGGTGACCGCTCCCGCCAGGGGGCGCATCGTCGCCACCGCGAACGGCACGGTGAAGATCACGGGCGTCAGGACGGCGATCAGGCTGACCAGCGCGACCGCGAGGATCGCCGCCGGTCGCAGCGCGACGCTGAGGCTCAAGCCGGGCGGGGCCAGGACGGCGGCCGCAGCAGGGTTCACGAGGATCAAGACGGCCGTGACGAAGGGAACGAAGGTCACTGCGACGATCACGATCAGGATCGTCGACGCCGCCGCCAACACGCGCGTCGTCAGGCGGACGGTGAACCTGACGAGGTAGCGCGGTGCAGGGTCAGCGAGCGATTCCGATGACTTGCCCGATCGTCTCGGGTTCCCCGAGCACGCGGAGCATGAGATGGGCGACGTCGGCGCGCGGGATGGACCAGCCGCCCCGAAGGTTCCGCCCGTACGCCGTCCGGTAGGTGCCGGTCAGGGGCGTGTCGGTCAGCTTCGGCGGTCGTACGACGGTCCAGTCCAGCCCGCTGTCGCGGAGGACGTCCTCCATCAGCGCGAGATCGGCATACGTCTTGCGGAAGGCGACCTTCGCGACATGGCTGAAGAGGTTGCGCATGAAGAATCCGTCGCCGGCGTCGTGGTTCGGCGGCGTCGGGCGGCCAGGCGACGGCACGGTCCCGATCGGCGCCGCGCTGACGACGACGATGCGTCGTACGTCCGCCGCCCGCATCGCCCGGACGATGGCCCGCGTCCCCTGCCACGCGACTCCGGCCTCGGACGCAGACCGTGGACCAAGGCCGGAGAGCACTGCGTCCGCCCCTTCGAGCGCGGACTGGAGCGCCACCGGGTCGGCAGCCGCCAGATCGGCGGTGACGACGGGTACCTGGCCGGACAGCTTGCTCGGATTCCGTACGACCGCGGTGACCTCGTGGCCTGCCGCGACGGCCTGCTCGAGGGCTTGCCGGCCGATACCGCCGGTCGCCGCGAAGATCGTGAGCCTCATCCCGTCCCCCCTTGTCACATCGGCGATGTTTCTTCCGTCACCCCGATGACGGAACGCGACGAAGGGATGTGACGGTGGACGAGCGCGACTGGCTGGCGGAGCGGTTCGAGGCGAACCGAACCCACCTGCGGGCGGTGGCCTACCGGATGCTCGGCTCGGTGAGCGAGGCGGACGACGCAGTGCAGGAGTCCTGGCTGCGCCTGAGCCGCTCCGAGGCCGGCGGCGTCGAGAACCTGCGGGCGTGGCTCACGACGGTCGTCGCGCGCGTGTGCCTCGACATGCTGCGCTCGCGCAGGTCGCGGCGCGAGGTCTCGTTGGGCCCGCACGTGCCCGAGCCCATCGTGAGCCCCGAGGACGGGCTCCAGCCCGAGTACGAGGCGCTGCTGGCCGACTCGGTCGGTCTCGCCCTGCTCGTGGTGCTCGAGACGCTCGGCCCCGCCGAGCGGCTCGCCTTCGTGCTGCACGACATGTTCGCCGTGCCCTTCGAGGAGATCGCCTCCATCGTGGGCCGCTCACCGGCCGCGGCACGGCAGCTCGCGAGCCGCGCGCGTCGGCGGGTGCAGGGGACCACCCAGCTGCCGGACGTGGATCTCGCCCGCCAGCGAGGGGTGGTCGACGCCTTCCTCGCCGCTGCGCGCGGTGGCGACTTCGAGGCGCTCGTCGCGATTCTCGACCCGGATGTCGTCCTCCGGGTCGACCGGGGCGCCGTGCCTGCGGGCGGGTCGAGGGAGGTCCGGGGCGCGCCGGCGGTGGCTGCGGAGGTGCGGACCTTCGCGCGGCTTGCCGCGTTCGCGCGGCCGGCGCTCGTGAACGGAGCCGCGGGATTCGTGGTGGCTCAGCATGGACGGCCGCTCGCAGTCGCCGGTTTCACCGTCGCGGGCGGGACGATCGTCGAGATCGACCTGCTCGCCGATCCCGTGCGCCTGCGCGAGCTCGACCTGAGCGTGCTCGACGCCGGCGATCAGTCGACCGGCCCGCCCGGCCGCGACACCCCTGCCACGACGTAATCCACGATCGTGCGAGCGAAACGGTCGGTGAGCGACGCGTGGCCGTGCAGCATCCGGTGGTAGAAGGGGCCGTAGAGCAGATCGAGGGCGGCCTCGATGTCCGTCTCCGGTGGGATCTCGCCGCGCTCGACGGCGCGGGTGAAGATCACTCGGGCGGGGTCGCGGCGGGGCCGTATGAAGCGAGCGCGATACTCCTCGGCGAACTCGGGATCGCGCTGCGCCCTGGTGATGAGGGCCGCGATCACGGCTCCGTAGGGCTTGGAAACGAGCTGCCGCGCCCAGGGACGGATGAGCGCCAGCAGGTCGCCGGCGAGCGAGCCCGTGTCGCGCCTTCCTGCATCCCCCGATTCCCAGTCGCTGAAGAGCGCGTCGAGGGCGAGCAGCTCCTTCGAGGGCCACCAGCGATAGATGGTGGCCTTGCTCGCCCCCGCGCGCTCGGCGATCGCTTCCATGCTGATCGAGCTCAGACCGTGCTCCAGCAGCAACTCGCCCGCGGCGTGAAGGATCGCCTTCCGCGACGTCTCGCTGCGTGGGCGCCCTCGGCGGGGCGCCTCCTCGGCCGCCCGGGCTCGGGCCATCAGGCCGCCACGCTCGTCCCCGGCCCGGCCAGCTGCTCCAGGACGTCGAACACCGCGAGGATGTCCTGGTTGCCATGGCCGAGCGCCCGGGCCGCGGCGAGCAGCTCGTTCGCGAGCGCGGCGCTGGGGAGGGGGACCCCCAGGCTCCTGGCTCGGCCGAGCGCCCGACCCACGTCCTTCTGCATCGACTCGATATCGAGCCAGGCCTCGTCCGGGCGATCGAGCAGGGCGGAGCCGCGGGAGCGCAGCATGGGCGAGGCGACCGCGCTCGAGGTCAGCACCTCGACGGCGAGCTCGGGATCGATGCCGTCCCGCTCGGCGAGCAGCACACCCTCGCTGAACGCGATCACCTGGGCGGCCAGGCTGATGTCGATGGCGAGCTTCATCGTGAGCGCGGTGCCGCTTCCGCCGACGTGCGTCACGGTCTGGCCGAGCTGGCGCAGGAGCGGCTCGACCCGCGCGAAGGCGGCCGCATCGCCGCCGACCATGATCGCGAGGCCGCCTTCCCCGGCGGCGTGTGCGCTGCCCGACACGGGCGCCTCGAGCATCACCGCTCCGTGCTCGTGCACGAGACCGGCGAGCTCGCGGCTCCCCGCCGGGCTCACGGTGCTCATGTCCACGTAGACGCTGCCGGGGCGGAGGCCGGCCAGGATCCCGTCGCGCCCACCGGCGATCGCCTCGAGCGCCAGGTCGTCGCTCACCATGCTGAAGACCACCTCGGCATTCTCGGCGAGCTCGCGCGGCGAATCGCGCCAGACCAGGCCGCGCTTCACGAGGGGGTCCGCCTTGCTCCTCGTTCGGTTGGTGCCGTAGACGAAGTTGCCCGCGGCCAGGAGGCGACCGGCCATCCGGCCGCCCATCGCGCCCAGGCCGACGAATCCGACCGACGTCATCGCTGCCTCCCCTCGAGCTCGGCGACGTCCTCGTCGCCGAGGTCCAGCGTCGCGGCCGCCAGCAGCTCGTCGACCTGCTCCGGCCGGCGGATCCCGACGATGGCGCCGTCGACCGCCGGGTTTCGCAGCGTCCACGCGATCGCGACGGCGCCCGGGGAGACGTCCAGGCGTTCGGCCACCGCCCGCACCCGCTCGGCCACCGCGAGGTGGCGTCCCAGCTGCGGCTCGCGGAAGCGCGCGTCGTGCCGGCGCCAGTCGTCCACGGGCATGGTCTCGATCCGCGCGCGCGTCATCGCTCCGGCGAGGAGGCCGGAGCCCATCGGCGAGTAGACGATCACGCCGATGCCCTCACGCTCCCCGAAGGGGAGGATCTCCTGCTCGACGTCCCGCGCGACGAGCGAGTACTCGGGCTGCAAGGTCTCGACGGGAGCGATCGACCGGATGCGCCGTATCTGGTCCACGCTGAAGTTGGAGACGCCGATATGGCGCACGAGCCCCTCGTCCTTGAGCTCGCTCATCGCGGTCCAGCCCTCCTCGACGTCCTCCTCGGGGATCGGCCAGTGGATCTGGTACAGGTCGATCGCGTCCACCCCCAGCCGTCGGAGGCTCGCCTCCGCCTCCCGCCGGATCGAGTCGCGCTTCAGGTTGTGGACCACCGTGCGGCCGGGTCCCTCGAGCAGCGACGCCTTGGTGAACACGTACGGCCGCTCCGCGAGTCCCTCGAGCGCCCGGCCGACGACCTCCTCCGAACGACCGAAGCCGTAGGCGGCGGCCGTGTCGATCCAGGTGATCCCCAGCTCGAGGGCGTGGTGGATGGCGGCGATCGATTGCTCGTCGTCCTGAGA
>JAWVEW010000109.1:0-9636 GCA_033856495.1 Miltoncostaeaceae bacterium
TCCTGTGCGACCTGGGCCTCACCACGATCCGACAGCTCACCAACAACCCGAAGAAGATCGTGGGCCTGGAGGGCTACGGCCTGCGCGTCACCGAGCGGGTCCCAATCGAGGTGGAGCCGGGGGGCGAGAACGCCCGCTACCTGCGCGCCAAGCGGGACAAGCTCGGCCACATGCTCCACCACCAGGACCTGCGCTTCGACATCGAGGGGGAGCGGGAGGGAGGCCACTGATCCGCTCCCCCCGCACCTCCGCGGTGCCCTGATGGCGCGCGTCGGAGAGGCGCCGCCGGCACCGCGGCTGCTGAACTCGGACGTGCGGATGGTCGCGGCGGTCGCGGGCTTCCACCGCGAGATCGCCGAGCGGCTGCTGCAGGGCGCGCGCGCGCGCCTCGCCGAGTCCGGCCTTCCCGACGGCGCCCTCGACGAGCGGTGGGTGCCGGGCGCGTTCGAGCTGCCGCTGGCGGCGCTGGCGCTCGCCCGCAGCGGCCGCTACGCCGCGGTGCTGGCGCTGGGGGCGGTGGTGCGGGGCCAGACGCCCCACTTCGGCTACGTCTGCGACGTCGCCGCGAGCGGCCTGGCGCGGGTGTCGCTGGAGACCGGCGTGCCGTGCGCGTTCGGCATCCTCACCTGCGACACCTACGAGCAGGCGGAGGCGCGGGCCGGCGGCGCGGTGGGGAACAAGGGCGAGGAGGCGGCCGACGCCGCGGTCGCGATGGTCAACCTGCTGGCCGAGACCGGCTCGGCCGCGGCGGCCGTCAGGGCGCCTTGAGGACCTTTCCGCCCTTCAGGCAGCGGGTGCAGACGTAGGCGCGCACCGGCGTCGCCCCGTCGAGGATCTTGACCTTCTGGACGTTGACCTCGAAGCGCCGGGGCGTGGCCCGCATCGAGTGGCTGCGATTGTTCCCGAACTGCGGCTTCTTGCCGCACACGCTGCACACCTTGGCCATGCCCATCGCCCCCAGGGGTCGCCGGTCGTCTCGTGCGCATCCCTGCCGGACGCGGCCCCGGATTATGCTCGCTCGACCCGTCCGCCCGCAACCGTGAGCGCACCCTCGCGCCCGGAGGCGGCGGGACGGGTCGAGATCGCCGACGAGGCGATCGCCCAACTGGTCGCCCTCGCCGCGCTCGAGTGCGACGGCGTGGTCGGCCTCACCACCCGCGAACGCGGCGGGCGCGCGGCCGCGTGGCTGCGCCGGGACGCCGCGGTCCGGGTGGACCTCGGCCAGGGGTCGTCCGGGCTGCTGATCGACTGCTCGGTCGCGATCGAGCACGGGCTGAACCTGGCGCAGGTGCTCGCAGAGGTCCGCCGCCACGTGCGCGAGGAGGTCGAGCGGCTCACGGGGATCGCGGTGGACCGGCTCGACGTCCACGTCGCGCAACTCCGCCGCACGCGGAGCCCTGGCTAGCCTGGCGATCCCGCCGTTCGGCGCGGGGCGCGGCGCGGAGTGGCCCGAGCCGCCGCGGCCGCGCAGGCCCGATCCCTCCAGCTGGGGCGAGCCGCTGACCCGGCTGCCCGGGGTCGGGGCGGCGACCGCGGAGCGGGCGGCCGCGATGGGCATCGCGACCCTCGGCGACCTGCTGGAGCACCTTCCCGCCCGCTACGAGGCCTACGACGAGGCCCGGCTGATCGCCGATCTCGCGCCCGGCGAGGAGGCCACCGTGCGGGTGCGGCTGGAGTCGATCCGCGTGCGCCCGACGCGCCGGCGCCGGCTGCGGATCGTCCAGGCGCGCGTGCGGGACCGGACCGGCGCCCTCACCGCGCTCTGGTTCAACCAGGACTACCTCGCGCGCACGCTGGCGCCGGGTGACGAGTTGCTCCTGCGCGGGAACGTGGGCGGCCCGCCGCTGGAGCTGACCGTGAAGGCGCACGAGGCGCTGGGCGGCGCCGGCTCCGAGGGCATCCACACCGAGGGGCTGGTGCCCGTCTATCCGGCCAGCGAGGCCATGCCGGCTCGCCGGCTGCGGGAGCTGGTGGACCTTGCGCGCCCCTACGCCGGCGCGGCGGTCGAGCGGCTGCCCGCCTGGATGCGCGTGCGCCTCGACCTGCCGGCGGTCGCGGACGCGCTGGTGGCGGCGCATTTCCCGCGCGGCCCCGGCGAGTACCGCGGCGGCCGCCGGCGGCTGGTGCTGGACGAGCTGATCGTGCTCCAGCTGGGCCTCGAGGCGGTGCGCCGCCACGAGGCGCGCCATCGTCGGGCGCCCGCGCTCACGGGGGCCGGGGAGCGCTCGGACGCGCTGCTCGTGGCGCTGCCGTTCACGCTCACCGCCGAGCAGCGCCGCGTGACCGGCGAGATCGCGCGCGACATCGCCCAGCCGCGCCCGATGCGCCGCCTCCTGCAGGGGGAGGTGGGCTCCGGCAAGACCGTGGTGGCCGCGCTCGCCATCTGCCAGGCCGTCGAGGCCGGCGCCCAGGCCGCGCTGATGGTGCCGACGGAGACGCTCGCCGAGCAGCACCTGCGCACGCTGGACGCGCTGCTCGCGCCCGCGGGCATCGCGCCCGTGCTCCTCACCGGGCGGGTCCCCCGCGCCGAGCGCGAGCGACGGCTGCTGGCCCTTCGCACCGGCACGGCGCCGCTCGTCGTGGGGACCCAGGCGCTGCTGTCCGAGGGGGTCGACTTCGCGAGCCTCGGGCTGGTGATCGTGGACGAGCAGCACCGCTTCGGCGTCGAGCAGCGCCAGGCGCTCGCCGAGCGCACCGCCGAGGGCGACGGACGCGCTCCCCACCTGCTCTACATGACCGCGACGCCGATCCCCCGCACGCTGGCGCTCACCGCGTACGGCGACCTGCGCGTGTCGAGCATCCGCGGACGTCCGCCCGGCCGGAGCCCCGTGGCGACGCGCTGGGTGCGCGAGGCGGACCGGGAGGCCGCCTACGAGGCCATCCGCTCGGAGCTGCGCCGGGGCCGCCAGGCCTACGTCATCTGCCCGCTGGTGGAGGCGGCCGACGGCGCTCCGGATGGCGCTGCGCCGCCCGACGAGGCGCGGGCGGCGGTGGCCGAGGCGGAGCGTCTGGCGGCGGGGCCGCTCGCCGCCTTCACGGTGGGGCTCGCCCACGGCGCCCAGCGGGGGGACGAGCGGCGGGAGGCGATGGCCGCCTTCGCCGCCGGCCGCACCGAGGTGCTGGTGGCCACGACGGTGGTGGAGGTCGGCATCGACGTCCCGAACGCGACCGTCATGATGATCGAGGACGCCGACCGCTTCGGGCTCGCCCAGCTCCACCAGCTGCGGGGGCGGGTCGGCCGCGGCGAGCATCCTGGGCTGTGCCTGCTCCTGGGCGATCCGGTCACCGACGAGGGCGCGCGCCGGATGGAGGCCGTGGTGCAGACCGACGACGGCTTCCGGCTCGCGGAGCTGGACCTGGCCCTGCGCGGGGAGGGCAGCATCATGGGCGTGCGCCAGGCCGGGGCCACCGACCTGCGCTTCGCGCGCCTCGCCCGCGACCGGCTGGAGCTGGCCCAGGCGCGCCAGATCGCCCGCCGGACGCTGCGCGAGGACCCGTCCCTGCTCCGGCCCGAGCACCGCTTCCTGCACGAGGCGGTGCGGGAGCGCTTCTCCGACCTCCCGAAGCTGCTCGAGGGATGATCCGCGTCGTCGGCGGCGAGCACGGCGGCCGGCTGCTCAGGACCCCTCCCGGCAGCGAGTCGCGCCCGACCTCCAACCGGGTGCGGGAGGCGATCTTCGCCATGCTGGGGTCGGTGGAGGGGCTGGAGGTGCTCGACCTCTTCGCCGGGTCGGGCGCCCTCGGGCTGGAGGCGCTGTCGCGCGGCGCCGCCCACGCCACCTTCGTGGAGCGCTCGCCCCGCGCGCTGGCGGCCATCCGCGCGAACGTGGCCGCGCTCGGCGTCGGCGACCGCTCGCGGGTGCTCGCGCGCGACTGGCGGGCGGCCCTCGCCGCGGAGCGCGCGGCCGGCTCCAGCTACCGGTTGTGCCTGCTCGACCCGCCATATAGGTTGCTTCCGAGCATCGCGGACCAGCTCGTCCGCGACCTCGCCCCGCTCGTGCCCGCCGGAGCGATGCTCGTGCTGGAGCATGCCGCCGGTACTCCCAGTCCGGAGCTGGCTTCGCTGCCCATCGCTTCGCGAGTCCACCGGGTCTACGGCGACACGGCCGTCACGCTCGCGCGTCTCGGCGCGGCGCCGTGACGGACCGCGAGCGGCTGGCGCTCTGCCCGGGGACCTACGACCCGGTCACGCTCGGCCATCTGGACATCATCGAGCGGGCCTCCCGCCTCTTCGATCGCCTCGAGGTCGCGGTCGTCGAGGGCTCCCATCGCAAGCGGCCGATGTTCACCCTCGAGGAGCGGTTGGGCTTCCTGCGCGCGAGCGTGGAGGATCTGCGTCTGGACAACGTCCGCGTCGAGAGTTTCAATGCGCTCCTCATCGACTACGCGCGCGAGGTCCGTGCGATGACGGTCGTGAAGGGGCTTCGCGCCATCTCGGACTTCGACTACGAGTTCCAGATGGCCCAGATCAACAAGCACCTGGCGCCGGAGATCGAGACGGTCTACCTGCCCGCCTCGCCGCGCTACAGTTTCATCAGCTCGAGCGGCGTGCGCGAGGTCGCGGCGTGGGGCGGCGCGGTCGACGACTGGGTGCCTGAGCACGTCGCGCAGGCGTTTCGGGCCCGCTTCGGTGTGGCGAGCCAACCGGCTTCCTGAGGGGGCTTCGTGGACGTATTGGTATTGATCGACAAGCTTGACGACCTGGTGCACAACGCGCGCACGGTGCCGCTCACGGACCAGGTGCGGATCGACCGCGAGGCGATCTACGAGCTGCTCGACCAGATGCGCTCGACGATCCCCGAGGAGATCAAGCAGGCGCGCTGGATCGTGAAGGAGCGGCAGGAGATGCTGGCCGAGGCCAAGCGCGAGGCCGAGCGGATCCTGGCCGACGCGCGCGAGCGGGCGGCGCAGGAGGCCTCCGAGCAGGAGGTCGTCAAGCGCGCCGAGCGCGAGGCCGCCGAGATCCTCGAGGAGGCCCGCATGCGCGAGCGCGAGGTTCGCCTGGGGGCTGAGGACTACGCCGACGAGGTGCTGGGCACCCTCGAGGTCAACCTGGGCAAGTTCCTCGCCGCCGTCCAGCGCGGCCGCGAGAAGCTGCAGCAGCGCGGCGGCGACGTCGACACCGTCCGCGACGAGATCGGCGAGCCGGTCTCCCAGAGCTAACGGCCCGTCATTGAACGTTTGCCGCGTTCTGTCGGCTTCACACTCATCGCGAGGCGGTGTCCTCGGTCTCCCCGTTATTTGCAGTAGCGGGGCTCCCTGCGTCCTTGCCTCGCTCGGTGTTGCCACGGCAGAACACCGGCCTCGTCGGCGGACGGGCCGCTAGTCACGCCGCCGCGCCGGCCGTCATCGCGCGCCTCCGACGAGGGGCGCGCCACGACGATCCACCTGCGGGCGCTGGAGCTCGGGTCCGGAGCCGCCGCGGTGGTGCGGCTGCCCGTGGCGGTGGAGCCGGTGGTCCTGGGCGGTCAGCGCTACGAGACCAGCCCGGAGACGCCGGAGGCCCGGGTCGACGTCTCCGCCTCCGCGTCGGGGCGCGCCTTTCGCCTGCGCGCGCGGGCGATGCTGGTCGGCCCCTGCTGGCGCTGCCTCGAGGAGGCGCGGCTGCCGCTGGCGGCCGACGCCCGCGAGTTCGCCGCGGCCAACCGGCCGCCGGATGCGCCCTTCGACGAGGACCTCGACTGCGCCTACCTCGAGCGCGAGAAGCTCGACGTGAGCACCTGGCTGCGCGACGTGCTGGTGGAGGCGATGCCGGCGAGGATCCTCTGCCGCGACGACTGCCCCGGCCTGTGCCCGACCTGCGGCGCGAGCCTGGCCGGCGGCCCCTGCGGCTGCGAGCCGCCGGCGGCCGACCCGCGCTGGGAGGCGCTCGAGGCGATCGCCGCGCGCCTGCGCGCCGAGGATCCGCCGCTCGACCCGCCGCCAGGCGGCCAGCAGCCGTAGCTCCGTCACGTCCGGCGCCGGTCCGCTAGCCTTCGACGCCGGACCGCACCAGACCGAGGAGCAGCATGGCCGTCCCGAAGCGAAAGACGTCTCGCCAGCGCCGTGACACCCGGCGGGCGACGCACGCCATCGGGCCGGAGCGCCTTGGCCGCTGTCCGCGCTGCCAGCAGTTCGTGCTGCCGCACACCGTCTGCCGCAACTGCGGCTACTACCGCGGCCAGAAGTACCTCGACGTCGGGGACTGACTCCGTCCCCCGACGCGTGTCGCTGCTCGCGAAACGCGTCCTCGGTCAGAGCGCGTTCTGAGGTGGCGGGCGGGATGAGCATCGCGGCCGAGGTCGTCGTGGCCGTGGACGGGATGGGGGCGGACCATGCGCCCGAGGCGCCGGTGCGCGGGGCGCTGGCCGCCGCCGGGCCGGGGCTGCGGGTGCTGCTCGTGGGCGACGAGGCGGCCCTTCGGGCGGAGCTCGTCCGCCAGGGCGCGGCGGATCCCGAGCACATCGAGGTCGTGCACGCGCCGGACCGCATCGGCCCGAGCGAGGACGGCGTCCGCGCCGCACGGTCGAAGCGGGACTCGTCGATGGTCGTCGCCTGCCGGCTCGTGGCGGAGGGACGGGCGCAGGGCGTCGTCTCCGGCGGCAACACCGGCGCGATGATGGCGGCCGCGACGTTCGTCCTGCGCAGGGTGCCGGGGGTGCTGCGGCCGGGAATCGCGGTGGTGCTGCCGAGCGCCGCGGGCCCGGTGGTGCTGATCGACGCCGGCGCCAACGCCGACTGCCGGCCCGAATACCTGGGCCAGTTCGCGCTGATGGGGACGCTCTTCGCCCGCGACGTCCTGCGCATCCCCGACGCGACCGTCGGCCTGCTGTCCATCGGCGAGGAGGACAGCAAGGGCAGCGCGCTGGTCCACGCCGCCAGGCCGTTGCTGGCCGGGCTGCCCGGCTTCGTGGGGAACGTCGAGGGGCGCGACATCCCGCGGGGGGTCGCGCGCGTGGTGGTCACCGACGGCTTCACCGGCAACGTCGCGCTGAAGCTCTACGAGGGGGCGGCGGACGTGCTCTTCGCGGAGGTCAGGGGCGCGCTGCGCTCCTCGCTGCGCGGGCGTCTGGGCGGCCTGCTGGCGCGGCCGGCGCTGCGCGCGATGCGCCGGCGCTTCGACCACGAGGAGTACGGCGGCGCCTACCTGCTCGGCGTCCGCGGCCTGGCGGTGATCGGCCATGGCAGCACCGACGGCCGGGGGCTGGCGAACGCCGTCCGCCTCGCCGCCGTGGGCGTGCGGGAGGGCCTCGTCTCCCGCCTCGAGGCCGGCGTCGCCGGGTCGCGGGCGCCTGCCGAGCGCGTAGGATAGCCGCGCTCCGCGTGCCCGCGGGGCTGTCCGGGGGCGGTTGGTAAGCTGCCTCGCCGAGGTGAACCAGGCGGCCGCCCACGCGCCGGGGCGGCGCTCGTCGGAGCGGCGCGAGGGGGACGCGAATGGAACGGGACAAGGTGCTGGACGAGATCCGCGCCATCATCGTCGAGCAGCTCGGCGTGGAGCCCACCGAGGTACGCGAGGAGGCCACCTTCCAGGAGGACCTGAACGCCGACTCGCTGGACCTGGTGGAGCTCATCATGGAGATGGAGGACCGGTTCAAGCTCAAGATCTCCGATGAGGACGCGGAGGGGATCGCCACGGTTGGGGACGCCGTCGAGTACGTGGTCGCGCGCGCCTGAGCCCTCGGAGCCCCCGCTCGCGCCGGGGCCCAGGTTGGCCGACCTGCTCGGACGGCTGGCGCCTGCGCGGCGGAGCCAGGTGCTGACCCACCGCTCGTGGGCGCCCTCCCGTGAGCGCTCCTACGAGCGGCTCGAGTTCCTCGGCGACAGCGTCCTCCAGCTCGTTGTCACCGCCGAGCTCTTCCGTCGCCATCCGGACGCGCCGGAGGGCGAGCTGACGTGGATGCGCCAGCAGGTGGTGGGCGGCGAGGCCTGCGCGGCCGCCGCCCGGGCCGGCGGCCTGCCCGAGGCGTTCGTGGCCGCGGCCCCGGCCGCGGCGCGCGAGGAGGCCCGGCTCGTCGCGGTCCGGCAGAGCGTCCAGGCGGCCCTGGTGGAGGCGCTGATCGGCGCGTGCTGGCTCGACCTCGGGGCCGAGGAGGCGGAGCGGACCGTGCTCGAGGCCTTCGGACCGGCCCTCGACAGCGCGGAGCGGGGCGGCCGGGACCCGAAGACCGCCCTCCAGGAGGCGGCGGCGCGGCGCCGGCTCGCGGTCCGCTACGAGCTCGCGGGCTCGACCGGACCCGCGCACGCCCGGATCTTCGAGACCCGCGTCCTGGTCGGCGACCGGCCGCTCGGCATCGGCAGCGGACCCTCCAAGCAGGCCTCCGAGCAGGCCGCGGCCGCCATGGCGCTGCGCGAGCTGGGCGGGGCCGCGGCTGGGGAGCCGGCCCCGTGCTGAGCCGTGTCGCGCTTCGCGGCTTCAAGTCGTTCGCCGGACCGCTGACGCTCGATCTCCTCCCCGGGGTCAACGTGATCGTCGGGCCGAACGGCTCGGGCAAGAGCAACCTCGCCGAGGCCGTGCTGTGGGCGTTCGGCGAGCAGCGCTCCTCGCGGCTGCGCGCGCCCGCGATGGGGGAGGTGCTCTTCGCCGGGTCCGGCGCGCGCGGCGCGGCCGCGCTGGCCGAGGTGACGCTCGTGCTCGCCGGCGGCGACCCCGCGCCGGGGGAGGGCGGTCCGCCGCGCGGGGAGCTCGCCGTGACGCGGCGGCTGACCCGCGCGGGCGACGCGGACTACCGCCTGAACGGCGCCTCCTGCCGGCTCCTGGACGTCCAGGAGGCGCTCGCCGAGCGCGGCCTGTCCCCGGACGCGGCCTCGGTGGTGCGCCAGGGCCAGGTGGAGGCGATCTGCGCCAGCACCGCCGCCGACCGGCGGGCGCTGCTCGAGGAGGCGGCCGGCGTCGGCGCACCCAAGCGGCGGCGCCGTCGCGCCGAGCAGAAGCTCGGGCGGATGGGCGACCGTCTCGCGCGCGCCCGGGACCTCTCGCTGGAGCTGGCCGCGCGGGCGCGCGCGCTGGACCGGCAGGCGCGCGCGGCCGAGCGCGCCGAGGCGCTCGAGACCGAGCTCGCCGGGGTCCGCGGCGCGCTGGTGGCGGCGCGCGCCGTCGCCGCCCGCCGCGCCCTCGCCGCGGCCCGCGACGCTCATGCCCTCGCCGCCGGCGCCGCGGCCGCGGCCGCGGCGGCCGCGGCGGAGGCCCGCCGCGAGCGCTCGGAGGCCGCCGCCCGCCGCGACCGTGCCGCCGCCGCCGCGCAGTCGGCGGCGACGGTCGCGCTGAGCCTGGGCGCGGCCGCCGAGCGCCTCGCCTCGCGCGCCGAGCTCGCCGAGGGGCGAGTCGCGGAGGCCCGCGAGCGCGTCGCGCGCCGGGCGCGGGCGGGCGAGACCGCCATGTCGCGCCTCCCGGCGGCGGAGGGGCAGCGGGCGGCGGCGGTGGCGCGGCTGGCCGTGGCCGCCGATGGCGCCGAGGTCGCCGACGAGGCGCTCCGAGTCGCCGACGAGCGGGAGCGCGCCGCGCGGGCCGGCGAGCGAGCGGCGGCGGAGGCGGCCGGGCGGGCCGAGCGCGAGGGCGCTTCGGCGGGCCAGGCGCTTGCGGAGGCCGAGCGCCGCGCCGCCCGCGCCGCCGCAGAGCTGGAGCGGGCGCGGGGGCGGGCTGCCGCGGCCCAGGGGGCG
>JAWVEW010000110.1:0-5825 GCA_033856495.1 Miltoncostaeaceae bacterium
TTCCGGCTGATGAGACCGCGCGGGCAATCCGGCGCCTGAAGCCCGATTCCGTGCCGGTCCAGCTGTTGGACGATCTGGTGCGCGCCGCCTCCCGGGCCCCGACCGGCGCCAACCGCCAGGCGTTCTCGTTCGTGGTCGTCACCGATCGCCGTCATATCGCGCGCCTGGCCGGCGTCTGGCGCGACGCGTCGGCGTTCTATCTCGACACGCTGAGCAGGGAGGTCGGGCCGCGGGAGGGGCCGCCCACGCCCGCCGGCTCGGCGCCGTCCACTGGCAGCGGGCGAAACTCGAGTCGATCCCGCCGCTGATCGTGGCGTGTTACCCGCGCCCGCGCTTCGTCCGACGCGTGCTGCGGCGACCGATCGCCACATTGCGCGGCTTCCGGCGCCTGGGGCCCTGCGCTCGGGCGTCCTCTCGCTGCGGCTGCGCCGGTGGACGCGGCTCGCGACGCCCCGGGGATCTCGAGCGCCCGCGATGTCTACGCGGTCGTTCCGGTCGGCTATCCGCTCGACCCGCGGGCCGCTGCGCCGTCGGCCGTTGGACGACATCCGCCACTGGGATCGGTGCGCCGGCGCCGGCGCCGCCGGGCCGGGCTAGACCGCGGCCAGCACCTCGCGCAGGTCGGCGCTCTCGAGCTTCCCGGCGCGCGCCTCGCGCAGCCGCCCGTCGGCGCCCACGGCGATCGCGGCGGGCACGCTGCGCACCGGCAGCGTCGCCGCCCGCGGGTGCTCCGCAAGGTCGACGCGCACCACCTCGCGGCCGTTGCCGTCGGCGCGCGCGATGTCCCGGAAGGCCGCCAGGGCGGGCTCGCAGCGCGTGCAGCCGGGGGCCGTGAGCAGGACGACCCAGGGGCCCTCTCCCTCCAGGCCGAGGTCGGCCCGCACGTCCTCCGTGCTGCTCTCCTTGCGCAGCATCGCGCGGTAGAGCTCGCATCCGATGCAGAAGCCGGTGATGGCCGAGAAGAGCGCCACCGCCGCCGCCAGGCCGACGAGCACCAGGCCCACCGTCTCCAGGCCGCCCACCATGAAGGCCAGCGCAAGGCCGAGCGCGGACGCCGCCAGCGCCTGCGAGAAGCGCGGCGGCGCGGCCGGCTCGAGCTCGGCCGGCGGGCGGGCGAACACCCGGAAGAGATACGCCACCGGCGAGTAGCGGGGGCCTGCGAGGCCCAGCACGATCAGCCCGAACGCGACCGCGACCGGCAGCCAGGACTGGAAGATCAGCGCCTCGGCGCACAGCGCGCCCGTGATCGCCTGCGCGAACCGGGGCAGGTGGGGATGCACCATTGCGGGGGCTGCCATGCCGGGAAGAGCCTAGCGCCCCGTGCCGCGGGCGTCCGGGCGCCGCTCGCTGAGCCGGCGGTGGGCGCGGTTGAGCTCCACAAGCCGGCGCCCGCCGGCCGGGCTGTCGTCCCGGCAGGCCTGCTCGCGCAGCACCTGGAAGGCGGCCTCGATGACCGCGGGGCAGGCCGCGGGGTCCACCTGCAGCACGCGGCAGGCGCGCAGCCGGTCGTCGTCCTGCGTCACCCCTTCGCCTCCAGCCAGGTCTCCCCCACCCCGACGTCCACCGCCAGCGGCGGGTCGAGCGGGTACGCGCCCACCATCGCCTCGCGCACCAGCGCGCTGACCCGGGAGACCTCTCCGACCGGCGCCTCCACCAGCAGCTCGTCGTGGATCGTCAGCACCAGCCGGCCCGCCATGCCGGACTCGCGCAGCGCGCGGTGGGCGCGCACCATCGCCACCTTGATGATGTCGGCCGCCGAGCCCTGGATCACGGTGTTCACGGCCAGCCGCTCGCCCAGCTGGCGCTGCTGCTGGGTGCGGCCGGTCAGCTCGGGGATGGGCCGGCGGCGGCCGAAGAGCGTCGTCACGAAGCCGTCCGAGGTGGCGTTGGTGATGGTGGTGTCGATGAAGCGCCGCACCTGGGGCATGCGGGCGCGGTAGGCGTCGATGTAGATCGCGGCCTCCGCGCGCGGGATGCTGAGCTGCTCCGCCAGCCCGAAGTCGCTGATGCCGTAGACGATCCCGAAGTTCACCGCCTTGGCGCGGTCGCGCAGCGCCCGGTCGACGTCCGCGGGCGGGACCCCGAAGACCTCGGCGGCGGTGGCCCGGTGGATGTCCTCGCCACGGCGGAAGGCGTCGGCCAGCGCCGGCTCGCCCGAGCAGTGGGCGAGGATGCGCAGCTCCACCTGGCTGTAGTCGAAGGAGAGCAGCCGCCAGCCCTCCTCCGCCACGAAGGCGCTGCGGATCTCGCGACCCAGCGGTGTGCGGATCGGGATGTTCTGGAGGTTCGGGTTGCTGGAGGACAGCCGCCCGGTCTCGGCGCCGGCCTGGTTGAAGGTGGTGTGCAGACGCCCGTCGGCCGGGTCCACCAGCGCCGGAAGGGCCGCGAGGTAGGTGTTGTCGAGCTTGGTGAGCTCCCGGTACTGCCCGATCAGGCCGACGATCTGGTGCTTGGGCTCGAGCAGCTTGAGCACCTGCCTGTCGGTGGACCAGCCGGTCTTTCCGCGGCGGAAGGTGGGCAGCCCCAGGCGCTCGAAGAGCACCTGGCCCAGCTGCCGGGGCGAGTCGATGACGAACTCGCCGCCCGCCAGCTCCCAGATCCGGTCGCGCAGCTCCTCCGCTCGCTCGCGGACGCGGCCGGCGATCTCGCCCAGCCGGTGGACGTCCACGCGCACGCCCGCCCGCTCCATCGCCGAGAGCACCTCCACCAGGGGCAGCTCCACCTCGCGGTAGAGCGGCTCCAGTCCCAGCGCCCGCACGCGCTCGGCCTGTCGCGGCGCGAGGGCGTGGACGAGCGCCGCGGCACGGGCCGCCGCCCCGCCGTCGTCCGGGTCGCCCTCGGCCCCCAGCCCGGCGTCGGCCGCCAGATCGAGCAGCGCGTAGCCCCGCCGGCGCGGGTCGAGCAGGAAGGCCGCGATCATCGTGTCGTGGTCCGGCGCCATGCCGGCATCCGCCAGCGACCGCGGGAGCGACTTGAAGTCGTGGCAGGCGAGGGCCGCGCCGGCGAGGGCGGCGGCCAGGGCCGGGGCGTCCCCGTCGGCGTAGGGGCCGGTCAGCACCTCGGGCGAGCCGTCCGCCACCGCCCAGGCTCCCTCGACCGCAAGCGCCGCACGCTCGGCGCCGGCAAGACGCAGGCCGAGCGCCTCCGGCGCCGCGGGCGTCGGACGCACCTCCAGGATCACCGCCGGGGCGGCGGGCGGCGGCGGCGCCGCATCGCCCCCCAGCTCGGGCAGGCGGCGCTCCAGGCTCGCGAACTCGAAGCGGCGGAAGAGCTCGCCCAGGGCGGCGATCCGCTGCGGCGTGAACTCCAGGCGCGGCACGTCCTCCAGGTCGAGCTCCACGGGCGCGTCGCACTCGATCACCGACAGCCTGCGGCTCTTGAGGGCATTGTCGGCGTTGTCGGCGAGGGCCTGCCGGCGCTTGGGGGTCTGCTCGGCGGCGTGGGCCAGCACCTCGTCCAGGGTCCCGTACTTGTTGAGGAGCTGGGCGGCGCCCTTCTCGCCGATGCCGGGCACCCCGGGCAGGTTGTCGCTCGTGTCGCCCACCAGCCCCCGGAAGTCGGTCATCAGCTCCGGGCCGATCCCGTAGCGCTCGACCACCCGCTGGGGCGTGTAGCGGACCGTGTCCGTGACGCCGCGGCCGGTGGCCAGCACGCTCACCTGGTCCGTCACCAGCTGGAGGGCGTCGCGGTCGCCGGTCAGGATCGTCACCCGCTCGCCGCCGGCCTCCGCCCGCCGCGCCAGGGTGCCGATGACGTCGTCGGCCTCGAAGCCCGGCAGCTCGGTGTTCGTGAAGCCGAAGGCCTCCATCATCGGCCGGAAGTGGGGCGACTGCTCCCGCAGCAGGTCCGGTGTGGCTGACCTGCCGGCCTTGTAGTCGGGGAAGACGTCATGGCGGAAGACCCGGCCCGGGGCGTCCCAGCAGACCACCACCCGGCCGGGGCGCTCGTCCAGCAGCACCTTCACCATCATCGCCGCCAGCCCGTAGAGGGCGTTGGTCGGGAACCCCTGCTCGGTGGAGATGGTGTCGGGCAGCGCGAAGAAGGCCCGGTAGGCGAGGCTGTTGCCGTCGACGAGCAGGAGCTCCTCGCCGCCCGCCGGCGTCTCTGGCTCCTCGATGCCCGACGGGGCTGCGGAAGGGGCGTCCGACACCAGCACCGAGTGTACCGGCGGCCGCCTCGGAGCCGCCGATCTTGTACCGACGGCCAGATCGTGCGGCTATGCTCCGGCCCCGCCATCCACCCAGGAGCCGAGTCGTGGCAACGTCGACCGCCGCCGCCGCAAAGACCCCAAGCGCCCAGCACAGCGTGACCATGCGGGTGGAGATCCGGGCCGGCCAGCCCGGGCTCTTCGGGCAGCTGACGGTAGCCATCGGCGAGGTGGGCGGCGAGATCACGGCCGTCGACATGGTCTCGGCCGGGCAGGGCAAGGTCGTGCGCGACCTGGTCGTCAATGCGGCCGACCCCGAGCAGGCGGCGCGCATCGTCCAGGCCGCCGAGAGCCTGGACGGGGTCCGCGTCATCTCGTCCCACGACCGCACCTTCCGCCTCCACGAGGGCGGCAAGATCGAGATGGCCTGCCGGATCCCGCTCGAGACCCGGGACGACCTCTCCGTGGCCTACATGCCGGGCGTCGCCCGCGTCTGCCGGGCGATCGCCGAGGACCCCGGCAAGGTCCACGACTACACGCTCAAGCGGAACATGGTGGCGGTCATCACCAACGGCACCGCGGTGCTGGGCCTGGGCGACATCGGCGCGGCCGCCGGCATGCCCGTGATGGAGGGCAAGGCGATGCTCTTCAAGGAGTTCGGCGGCGTCGACTCCTACCCGATCTGCATCGACTCCAAGGACGCCGACGTGCTGGTGGAGACCTGCGCCGCCATCGCCCCCGCCTTCGGCGGCATCAACCTCGAGGACATCGCCGCGCCGGTCTGCTTCGAGGTCGAGGACCGGCTGAAGGAGATGCTCGACATCCCGGTCTTCCACGACGATCAGCACGGCACCGCGATCGTGGTGCTGGCCGCCCTGATCAACGCCTGCAAGATCACCGGGAAGGAGATCCCGAACCTGAAGGTGGTGGTCAGCGGCGTCGGCGCCTCGGGCGTCGCCTGCTCGAAGATCCTCATGAACGCCGGCGTCAGCAACATCATCGGCTGCGACCGGCGCGGGGCGATCTACAAGGGCCGCACCGAGAACATGAACTTCATGAAGGAGTGGTACGCCGAGAACACCAACCCCGAGGGCATCCAGGGCGGGATGGACGAGGCCGTCCGCGGCGCCGACCTCTTCCTCGGCCTCTCCGGTCCGGGCACGTTCTCGGTGGAGCAGCTGCGGAGCATGGCGCCCGAGCCGATCGTCTTCGCGATGGCGAACCCGACGCCGGAGATCATGCCGGAGGAGGCCGCGCCCTACGTGCGGGTGATGGCGACCGGCCGCTCGGACTACCCGAACCAGATCAACAACGTGCTCGCCTTCCCGGGCATCTTCCGGGGCGCGCTCGACTCGCGCGCCCGCCAGATCAGCGAGGGCATGAAGGTCGCCGCGGCGCGGGCGCTCGCCGCCGTCATCCCCGACGACGAGCTGCACGAGGACTACATCATCCCCAGCGTCTTCAACCGCACGGTCGCGCCCACGGTGGCCGCCGAGGTGATGCGGGTCGCCGCCGAGGAGGGGCTCGCCCGCCGGGCGGTGGACATGGAGAACCCGCAGGTCGCGGAGGTCTAGACCGGCGCCGGCCGCGCAGGGCCGGCGCACCGATATCCCGGCCGGCGAAGCCTCTGACCCGGACCAGGCGCATCCACGCGGCCGCCACGGCCGCTCCTGTCGCC
>JAWVEW010000111.1:0-15623 GCA_033856495.1 Miltoncostaeaceae bacterium
GCTCGACGAGGTGCCGGGCGTGCGTGTGCTGACCCCGCCCGGGGACCAGGCCGGCCTGGTCACCTTCACGATCGCCGGCCACGAGCCCGAGGCGGCATGCCAGGCGCTGGCCGAGCGCGGCGTGATCGTCCGCTGGCTGGCGCACCCCGCCGCGCTGCGGGCCAGCGCGGGCTTCTTCACCGACGGCGGGGACGTGGAGCGGCTGGCCGCGGCGGCGGCCGCGCTGACCGCGACGGGCGGCTGATAGCGTCCAGGGGTGGTGATCCTGCGCTGACCGAGAAGCTCGTCATCGAGGGCGGGCACGCCCTCTCCGGGACCGTGGTCCCCAGCGGGAACAAGAACGCCGCCCTCCCCATCCTCGCCGCTTGCCTCCTCACCGACGAGGAGGTGGTGCTCGAGAACGTGCCGGACATCGTGGACGTGCACGTGATGCTGGCGCTCCTCGACGACCTGGCCGTCCGCGTGCGCGAGGAGGGGCCGAACACGATCGCGCTGCGGGCGGACCGGGTGCGCACGGGCGCGCTGGACGGCGATCTCTGCCGGCGGCTGCGGGCCTCGATCCTGCTCGCGGGGCCGCTGCTCGCCCGGCTGGGCACGGTGGACATGCCGATTCCGGGCGGCGACTTCATCGGGCGCCGGCGGGTGGACACGCACCTGCTGGCCTTCCGCGCCCTGGGCGCCGAGGTCGAGGTCAACCGCAGCTACCGGATGCGCCACCGCGGCCTCACCGGCGCCGAGGTCTTCCTCGACGAGGCCTCGGTGACGGCGACGGAGAACGCGCTGATGGCCGCGGTGCTGGCGCGCGGCGAGACCGTGATCCTGAACGCCGCCTGCGAGCCCCACGTCCAGGACCTGGCGCGGTTCCTCGTCACCCTGGGCGCGCGGATCGAGGGGATCGGCTCGAACCTGCTGCGGGTCGAGGGGGTCGACCGGCTCTCGGGCGGGCGCTTCCGGGTGGGGCCGGATCACATCGAGGTCGCCTCCTTCGTGGGCCTCGCCGCCGTCACCGGCTCCGACATCACGATCGCCGGGGTGCACCCGCCGGACCTGCGCATGATCTGCCTGACCTTCGAGCGGCTCGGCATCCGGGTGGAGCTGGACGGCACCACGCTGCGGGTGCCGCCCGAGCAGGAGCTGCGGGTGGTGGCCGACGAGGGGGAGGCGATCCCGAAGATCGACGACGGCCCCTGGCCGGCCTTCCCGGCCGACCTCACGAGCATCGCGACCGCGGTCGCGACCCAGACCCACGGCACGGTGATGATCTTCGAGAAGATGTTCGAGAACCGTCTCTTCTTCGTGGACAAGCTGGTCGCGATGGGCGCCCGGATCGTGCTCTGCGACCCGCACCGGGCGGTGGTGAGCGGCCCCTCGCAGCTGTACGGCGAGCGGCTGGAGAGCCCGGACATCCGGGCCGGGATGGCGATGCTGATCGCGAGCCTGGCCGCCAGCGGCACCAGCACGATCGGGAACATCGGGCAGATCGACCGCGGCTACGAGCGCATCGACGAGCGGCTGCGCGAGCTGGGCGCCCGGGTGGAGCGGGTCGGTGCCTGACCTGGAGGGGAACGGCGGGGGGGCGTCCCCCCTGGAGGGGTCCGCGCTGCCGGCCGGCGCCCGCGACGTGCTGCCGGTGGAGGCGGCGGAGCTGCGCGCCATCGAGGCCGCCCTCACGGCGACCTTCGCCGCGTACGGCTACCGCGAGGTGATGACGCCGGCGCTGGAGCTCGCCGGGGTCATGGACCGCGCCCAGGAGGGCGGCCTCGGGCGCGCCTTCCGGCTCTTCGACGACCAGGGGCGTGTGCTGGTGCTGCGGCCGGACCTCACGATCCCGGTCGCACGGCTGGTGGCGAGCCGCCTCGGCGATCACCCGGGGCCGGTCCGGGTCTCCTACGTCGCGCGGGCCTTCAGGCCGCCGCCGGCCGGACGCCCCGACGCCGCCGAGCAGCTGCAGGCCGGCGTGGAGCTCGTGGGCCTCTCCGGCCCGGCGGCCGACGCCGAGCTGATCGGCCTCCTCGTGGAGGCCCTTCGTCGTGCCGGCCTGTCGGGCCTGCGGGTGGGCGTGGGCGACGTGTCGCTGACGCAGGCGGTGCTGGAGGCGCTCGAGGTGCGCTCGGCGGCCCGGGTGCGGCTCGGCGAGGCGGCCGCCGCCCGCAACCTCGTCGCCTGGCGGCGGGTCACGCGCGAGCTGGGGCTCGCGCCCGCCGCGGCCGCCCTCGTCGCCGAGCTGCCGTCGCTGCGCGGCGGCGCCGGCGTGCTGGAGCGGGTGGCCGCAGCCGCGCCGGCGGCGGCCGGGGCCTGCGCGCGCCTGGAGCGGATGCTCGCCCTGGTCGACGCCCACGGCGCGGGTGCGGAGGTCCTGCTGGACCTCGGCGTGCAGCGCGACTGGGGCTACTACTCCGGCATCGTGATGGAGGCCTACGCGCCTGACGTCGGGTCGCCGATCGCGATGGGGGGCCGCTACGACGGCCTCGCGGGCCGCTTCGGCAGGCCCCGCCCGGCCGTGGGGTTCGCCATCTCCCTCGACCTCCTCCACCGCGCGCTCGCCGCCGGCGCCGCCGGCGCCGACGCGCTGCGCACCGGGCTCGTGCTGGTGGGCGGGCTGGACGAGGAGCTCGCGGCCGCCCGGACCCTCCGCGCGCGCGGCCTGCCGGTGATCGCGCTGCCGGCCGGCGACCCCTCGGCGGAGGGGCTCGCCGGGGCCGAGGGCTGGCGCTACGTCGCCCACCGGGAGGGCGGGGGCTTCTCGCTGCTGGACCGCGAGCGCGGGGAGCGCCTGGACTCGCGCACGCTGGAGGAGGCGCTGCCGTGGCCGGGCTGAGGCTGTGCCTGCCATTGGGGGCGCTCTTCGAGGAGTGCGTCGACGCCCTGGGCCGGGCGGGCGTGGACGTGGCGCCGCTCGAGGCCGCCGGGCGCCGGCTGGTGATCAGGGGCACGAACGGCACCACCTTCATCACGACCCGCCCGAGCGACGTGCCCACCTACGTCGAGAGCGGGGCCGCCGACATCGGCGTGGTCGGCAAGGACGTGCTGCTGGAGCGCTCGTCGGACGTCTACGAGGTGCTCGACCTCGGGTTCGGGCGCTGCCGCATGATCTACGCCACGCTCGCCGGGGACGACCCCACCCCGCGCGCCCTGGAGCACCTGGGCGTCGTGCGGGTGGCGACCAAGTACCCGGTCACCGCGATGCGCCACTTCGCGGCCACCGGTCGACAGGCGGAGGTGGTGAAGGTGAACGGCTCGGTCGAGCTCGCGCCGCTGGTGGGGCTGGCGCACGGCATCGTGGACCTCACCGCGACGGGCCGCACGCTGCGCGAGAACGGGCTCGTGGAACGCGAGCACATCTTCGGCTCCTCCGCGCGCCTGATCGCCAACCGCGTGAGCCACAAGCTGCGCGCCGAGGCCGTCGACGAGCTGGTCGGCCGGCTCGAGCGGCTCGCCGCGGGGACGGGCCGATGAGCGAGCCGCGGCGGGTGCGCCTGTTCTCCGGCGGCGCCCAGGTGGTCGCGCACACCCTGCGTCCGACCGACGCCCAGCCCGACATCTCCGACGAGGTGCGCGGCATTCTCGAGAGCGTCCGCCAGCTGGGCGACAACGCGCTCGTTGCCCAGGCCATCGCCTACGACTGCCCGGAGTTCAGCCACGACCGGCTGCGGGTGCCCCGCAGGACGCTGGAGGACGCTGCGCGCACGGCGCCGGCCGCCTTCGTCGCCGCCGTTCGGGAGGCGGCCGCGCAGGTGCGGGCGGTGGCGGAGGCGCTGATGGCGCGGGACGTCGATCTCGTCCTCGACCACGGGCAGCGCATCCGGGTTCGGGCGATGCCGGTCGACTCCGCGGGCGTCTACGTGCCGGGCGGGCGCGCCGCCTATCCCTCCAGCCTCATCATGGGCGCGGTGCCGGCCCAGGTGGCGGGGGTGGGCCGGATCGCGATCGCCACGCCGCCGCGGCCCGACGGCCGGCCGGCGGCGGCGGTGATGGCGGCGGCGGCGGCGCTCGGCATCGAGGAGGTCTACGCGGCCGGCGGGCCCGCCTCGATCGGCGCCCTCGCCTACGGCACGGCCACCATCGCCCCCGTGGCCGTGGTGGTGGGCCCGGGGAACCGCTGGGTCCAGGAGGCCAAGCGCCAGGTCGCCGGCGTGGTGGGACTGGACGGCGTCGCGGGGCCCAGCGAGGTGCTCGTGATCGCCGACGACTCCGCCGACCCGGAGCTGGTGGCGGCGGACCTGCTCGCTCAGGCCGAGCACGGGGCCGACTCGCCGGCCGTGCTCGCAAGCGCCGATCACGCGCTCATCGACGCGGTTGCCGAGATCCTGGGGCGCTCGCCGGACGTCGTGGGCGCCGTCACGCTGGTGGAGTGCGCCAGCCTGCCGCTGGCGCTCGAGCTGGCCGAGGCGTTCGCGCCCGAGCACCTGCAGCTGAACCTCCGCGACGCCGCCGCGGTCGCCGAGGGCGTGCGCCGGGCCGGGGCGGTCTTCATCGGTCGCAACGGCGGCACCGCCTTCGGCGACTACGTCGCCGGCTCGAACCACGTGCTGCCGACGGGCGGCGCGGCGCGGTTCGCCTCCGCGCTCGGCCCCGCCACCTTCATGCGCCGGATGGCGATCGTCGAGATGCCCCAGGAGGCGGTCGACGCGCTGACGCCCCACCTGGCGGCGCTCGCGGACGTGGAGGGCTTCCCCCAGCACCGCCGCTCGGCCGAGCTCCGGGTGACGCCATGACGGGGGGCGCGCAGCGGGTCGGCGAGGCCCGGCGGACGACCGCGGAGACCGAGGTCAGCGTGCGCATCGCGCTCGACGGCGCCGGCGTCGCGCTCGCGAACACCGGCGTGGGCTTCTTCGACCACATGCTCACCCTGCTCGCCCGCCACGCCCTCGTGGACCTCGAGGTGGAGGCGCGCGGTGACCTCGAGACCGGCAGCCACCACACCGTCGAGGACACCGGGATCACGCTCGGGCAGGCGCTCGACCGGGCGCTGGGCGACCGGGCCGGCATCGAGCGCTACGGCTCCGCGCTGGTGCCGATGGACGAGTGCCTCGTCGAGGCGGCGGTCGACCTCTCCGGCCGACCCTACCTCGCCTGCGACGTGCGCCTGCCGCACGCCGTGATCGGCGGCTTCGAGACCGACCTGGTGGTCGAGTTCCTGCGCGGCCTGTCCAATCACGCGCGGCTGACCCTGCACGTCCGGCTGCTGGCGGGCGAGAATCCGCACCATGCGATCGAGGCCTGCTTCAAGGCGGTCGCCCGGGCCCTGCGGGCAGCCCTCGCGCGCAATCCCCGCGTCTCCGGCGTCCCGTCGACCAAGGGCACCCTGTGAGCTCAAAGCCGCCTGACGGCGGGGGCCTTCTCGGACAGGGCCCGAACGCGCCGATCGCCGTCCTCGACTACGAGATGAGCAACCTGCGCAGCGCCGTGAAGGCGCTGGAGCGCCTCGGCGCCCAGGTGCGGGTCGCGCGGGCGCCGGAGGAGATGGAGGGCGCTGCCGCGGTGGTGCTGCCGGGGGTCGGCAACTTCGGCGAGGCGATGCGGCGGCTCGGCCGCCAGGGCCTCGTGGGCGCCGTGCGCGACGCGGCCGCGGCCGGCCGCCCGGTGCTGGGCATCTGCCTCGGCCTGCAGCTCCTGTTCGAGTCGAGCGAGGAGAGCCCCGGCGTGTCCGGCCTCGGGCTGCTGCCGGGCGGCGTGGCGCGGCTGCAGACCTCGCGCAAGCTTCCGCAGATCGGATGGAACCTCGTGGACTGGGCTCCCGGCCCGCTCGCGCCCGAGGACGCCGGCGCCGCCTCCTCCACCTACTACTTCGTCCACACCTTCGCGGCCGAGCCGGCGGACCCCGCGCTCGTCCTGGGCAGGGCCGACTACGGGGGCGCCTTCTGCGCCGCCGCCGGACGCGGGCGCGTCATGGGCGTCCAGTTCCACCCCGAGAAGTCCAGCCGCGCCGGCCTCGCCCTGCTCGGGCGCTGGCTGGCGCACGTCGACGCGCTCGCGCGCCTGAGCCCCGCCGCGTGATCACCTTCTATCCGGCCATCGACCTCCAGGGCGGGCGCGCGGTGCGCCTCGTGCGCGGCGACTTCGCCCAGGAGACGGTGTTCAACGAGGACCCGATCGCGCAGGCGCGCCTCTTCGGCGAGCAGGGGGCGACCGCGCTGCACGTGGTGGACCTGGACGGCGCGCGCGAGGGCCGCCCGGTGCAGCCCGGCCTGGTGGCGGCGATCGCGGCCGCCTTCAACGGCACGGTCCACCTGGGCGGAGGCCTGCGCAGCAAGGCGGCGATCGAGACCGCGGTCGCCACCGGGGTCCACCGCGCGGTGGTGGGCACGGCGGTGCTGGTGGACGAGGACCTCCTGCGCTGGGCGATCGGACGCCTCGGGGACCGGGTGGTGGTGGCTCTAGACGCCCGCGACGGCAAGGTGGCCACCCACGGCTGGACGCAGGTGAGCGACCACGACGCGGTGGAGGTCGCCGAGCGGCTGGTCCGCACCGGCGTCCGGCACCTCCTCTACACGGACATCGCCCGCGACGGCACGCTCGAGGGGCCGAACTTCGCCGCCCTGCGCCGCCTCGCCGAGGCCGTGCCGCCGCTCAAGCTGATCGCCTCCGGCGGCGTCTCGTCGATCGACGACCTGCGCCGCCTGCGCGAGCTGGGGCTCCCCAACCTCGCGGGCGTGGTGGTCGGGCGCGCCCTCTACGAGGGGCGCTTCAGCATCGACGAGGCGATCGCGGTGCTGTCCGGAAAGTCCTGACAGCGTGGTCGCGGGTTCCGGGGTGGTTCTGACGGACTTTCCGGACGACCCTCGTTGGTCGTCCTTCCCGGCGTTCTTTCGTGCCCGGCGTGCGAAGCTGCGGGACGCGCATCGCTGCTCGCGACCCGCGTCCTTGAGACGAGCAGGTTGAGGAGGCTGCCGAGCCTGTGATCAGGGTCATCCCGTGTCTCGACGTGAACCAGGGCCGGGTCGTGAAAGGGGTCAACTTCGTCGGCCTCCGGGATGCCGGGGATCCGGTGGAGCTCGCCTCCCGCTACGACGCCGAGGGCGCGGACGAGATCGTCTTCCTCGACATCACCGCCAGCCACGAGGGGCGGCGCACGATCGTCGAGCTGGCCGAGCGCACCGCCGAGCAGGTCTTCATCCCCTTCACGATCGGGGGCGGCCTGCGCTCGGCGGACGACGTGCGCGAGGTCCTGGCCGCCGGCGCCGACAAGGTGTCCCTGAACTCGGCCGCGGTGCGCGATCCGACGCTGATCGAGCGCGGCTCCGCCCGCTTCGGCGCCCAGTGCATCGTGGTCGCGATCGACGCCAAGCGGCGTCCCGACGGCAGCGGCTGGGAGGTGTTCCTCAATGGCGGCCGCGTGCCGACGGGCCGCGAGGCGGTGGCGTGGGCCGCCGAGGCGGCCGCCCGCGGGGCCGGCGAGCTGCTGGTCACCAGCATGGACCGCGACGGCACCAAGGACGGCTTCGACTGCGAGCTGCTGGCGGCGGTGGCCGACGCGGCGCCCGTCCCGGTGATCGCGTCCGGCGGCGCCGGCGTCCTCGAGCACTTCGCCCAGGCGGTGCTGGAGGGACGGGCCGACGCGGTGCTGGCGGCCTCGGTC
The DNA here is from genome assembly GCA_033856495.1 of Miltoncostaeaceae bacterium. GTDB lineage: Bacteria > Actinomycetota > Thermoleophilia > Miltoncostaeales > Miltoncostaeaceae > JAWVEW01. Next base: position 7,580 of record JAWVEW010000111.1, read on the forward strand.
TTCCACGATGGCGTCTACACCATCGCCCAGGTGAAGGGCGCCATGGCCGCGGCCGGGGTCGCCGTGCGGCGGGTGGAGGCGCTGGCGTGAGGCGCATCCGGACGGACGCCGCGCCGGCGCCGGTGGCCGGCGCGCCCTACAGCCAGGCGGTCGCGGCCCCACTGGGTGCCGGAGGCGGCGAGCTGGTCTTCGTCTCTGGCCAGGTGCCGGTGGACCCGGGGACGGGGCGCCTGATCGAGGGCGACGTCCGCGAGCAGACCGCGCTGGTGCTGCGGCACGTGGCGGCGGTGCTGGCGGCGGCCGGCGGCGGGCTGGAGCACGTCGTCAGGACGACCGTCTACCTGGTCGACCTGAGCCGCGACTTCGCGCCGATGAACGAGGTCTACGCCGCGGCGCTGGGCCGGACCGCCCCCGCCCGCGCGACCGTCGGCGTCGCCGCGCTGCCGCTGGGCGCGCTGGTCGAGATCGACGCCGTGGCCATGATCCCGCCCGCGGCGGGCGCGCCGCCCTCGCCCGGATGAGCCCCCGGTGCCGCCGCTACTCGTGCCACATGCGCCGCTCGATCAGCGAGTCGAGCGCGATGCGGTCCACGTAGTCGGGGGCCTCGCTGATGGGCCGTCCGGCGTTGGCGGGATCGCCGGCCCAGGCCCGGAAGCGGGCCTCGCAGGCCTCGAACCGCGCGGACAGCTGGGCAAGGGTCATCCCCTCGAAGCGGCCGAACGCCTCGACGAGCTCGGCGCTCGCGACCGGCGCGGCCGCGGGCAGCTTGCGGGAGACGGGGTCGTAGGCCACGGCCCGGAGTCTACGGCGGCGGGGCGGGCGCTCGGCGCTCGGCCCGCGCTGGCCGCGGAGCTGGCCGCGCTCGACGCGCCGGTCTGGCTGGTGGGGGGCGCGGTGCGGGACGCGCTGCTGGGGCTGCCGCCCGGGAGGGACCTCGACCTGGTGGTGGAGGGCGACGCCCTCCCGATCGCCCGCCGCCTGGCCCTGCCGCTGGGCGCCCGTCTGGTGCTGCACCAGCGCTTCGGCACCGCGGCGCTGGAGCTGCCGGGGGGCGTGAGCGTGGACCTCGCGACCGCGCGGCGGGAGCGCTATCCCGCCCCCGGAGCGCTGCCCCAGGTCGAGCCGGGCACGCTGGAGGAGGACCTGGCCCGGCGCGACCTCACGATCAACGCGATGGCGCTCGCGGTCGGGGGCGCCGCCGCGGGGGAGCTGCGCGACCCGCACGGCGGGCTGGACGACCTGCGCGCCGGGCTCGTGCGCGCCCTCCGCCCGGACGCCTTCGTCGAGGACCCGAGCCGCCTCCTGCGCGCGGCCCGCTATGCCGCGCGGCGCGGCTTCGCCCTCGCGCCGCAGACGGCTGCGGCGGCGCGGGCCGCAGCCGGGACGGTCTCCGCCGGCAGCGCCCGGGTGGGGGAGGAGCTGCGCCGCGTGCTGAGCGAGCCGGCGCCGGTCGCTGCCGGCGCGGTCGCGATCGCCGCCGACCTGGGCGTGCCGTGGCTCGCCGCCGGCCGCGACGGCGAGGCGCTCGCCGCCGCCTTCGCGTCCCTGGACGCCGCGCTCGCTCGCGAGGGGGCGCCGGCGCTGGCGGCCTGGGCGCTGCGCATGGGGCGGGCGGTCGACGCGGACCGGCTGGCGGTGGTGGCGGCGCCCGGCTGGGCCCGCGCGCTGGCGGCCGCGGCCAGCCCCGACACCGCCGGGCCGCTCGCCGCCCGGCTGCGCGATCCGGCGCTGGCGCCCTCCGCGGTGGACGAGATACTGCGCGCGACCTCGCCGGCCGCCCAGGCCGCCGCCCTCGCCGCGGGCGCCGAGCGGGTCGCCAGCTGGTGGGCCAGCTGGCGGGACATGGCGCCGGAGGTCGGGGGCGCCGACCTGGTGGCGGCCGGCGTCCGCCCCGGCCCCCCCATCGGGCGCGCCCTGCGCGCGGTGCGCGCCGCCGTGCTGGACGGCCGGGTCGGCGGGCGCGAGGAGCAGCTGGCCCTGGCGCTGCGCCACGCGGGGGAGGGATGAGCCCCGCCCCCCCGGCGCTCCTCGAGGTGGCCGTCGACGGCCCCGCGCGCGCCGTCTTCACCACGCGCCTCGGCGGTGTGAGCGTCGGCCCCCCGGCCGGGCTCAACCTCGGCGCCGAGGTGGGCGACGAGGACGGCGCCGTCCGCGCCAATCGCGGGCTCCTCGCCGCGGCCCTGGGCATCGACCCGGATCGGGTGACGATGGGCCGTCAGGTTCACGGGGCGCTGGTGCGGGAGGTGGCCGCGCCCACCCGCCCGGGGCGCTTCACCGGCGGCCTTCGCGGCTGGCCGGAGGGCGACGGGCTCGCTACCGGCACGCCCGGCCTGCCGCTGCTCGTGCTCGGGGCCGACTGCGTGCCGGTGCTCCTGTGGCGGCGCGACGCCCGGGGCTGTGCGGCCGCGCACGCCGGCTGGCGGGGCCTCGTGGCGGGGGTGGTGGGCGCGGCCGTCCGGGCGCTGGGAGAGCCGGGGCGCATCGGGGCCGCCGTGGGTCCCGCCGTCGGCCCGTGCTGCTATCCGGTGGACGCGGCGCTGCGCGACCGCTTCGCCGCCCGCTTCGGCCCCGAGACGGTGCGCCCGCCCGCGGTGGACCTCGCCGGCGCCGCCCGCCTCGCGCTGATCGGCGCCGGCGTCCCGGCCTCGGCGATCCAGGTCCACGAGGCCTGCACCTCCTGCGAGCCCGGCCGGTTCTTCTCGCACCGCCGGGACGGCGCCGGCGCCGGCCGCCAGGCGGGCCTGGTCTGGGCCATCGCCGAGCCAGCCGGATGATGGATCCCGGACGCCTGCGCCAGGCGCTGGCCGAGGTGCGCGAGCGCGTCGACGAGGCGGCGGCCCGGGCCGGCCGGATGCCGGGGGCGGTCGAGATCGTCCTGGCCGGCAAGTACGTCGCGGCGGAGGACGCGCCGGCACTGGTCGAGGCGGGCGTGGGGGTGGTCGGCGAGAACCGGCTGCAGGATCTGCAGGCCAAGCGCGCGCTCGTCGGCGACGCCCTCGGCTACGATTTCATCGGCCATCTGCAGCGACGCAAGGTGCGCGACGTGCTGCAGGTGACGCGGCTCGTCCACAGCCTCGACTCGACCCGTCTGGCGGCCGAGATCGCCGCTCGCGCGGAGGGTCCGACGCGTGTGCTGGTGGAGGTGAGGAGCGATGACGCGCCGGGTAAGTATGGTATCGTCCCGTCCCAATTACGGGCCTTCGTCGACGACGTGACGGCTCACCCTGGCTTGGTCCTGGGCGGCCTGATGGCCATGCCCCCGCCGCAATCCGATGCCGAGCGAAGCCGACCTCATTTCGCCTCCATCCGCCGACTGGCCCAGGAGCTCGCCGAGGAGTGGGCGGGCCGGCACGACTTCCGCGATCTCTCCTTCGGCACCAGCCAGGACTACGAGGTGGCGGTCGGGGAGGGGGCCACGATGATCCGGGTGGGGCGGGGCGTGCTGGACCGGGCCCGGGAGGGCTGAGTCGTGGCGATCACCGACAGCTTCCGCAAGGTTCTCGAGTATCTCGGCCTCAACGACGGCGAGGACGAGTACGACGAGGTCGACGATCGCGATCGGGATCGCGACCGGGATCGGCCCCGCCCCGCCAGCGCCGAGGACGAGCTCGAGCGCGCCTACCGCGAGCGCCCCAACGTCCGCAAGATCGGCCCGCGCCGCCGCAGCGAGGACTTCGAGGACATCTTCGCCGAGGACAGCGCCGTCGGGTCGGGCGCGCGCGCGACCGCGGTTCGATCCGTGGAGTCGCCCCGGCGCGCGGCCCCGGTCGAGGTCTTCCTGGTGGTGCCCAAGAGCTTCAACGACGCCCAGCAGATCGCGGACAAGTTCAAGACCACGGTCCCGGTGATCCTCAACCTGCAGAGCGCCGAGACGGACCTGGCCAAGCGCCTCATCGATTTCTCGAGCGGGCTGACCTACGCTCTCGACGGCGGCATGCAGCGCGTCGCGGACAAGGTGTTCCTCCTGACGCCGCGCAATGTCGAGGTCTCCGCCGAGGAGCGGGCCCGGCTGCTCGAGAAGGGCTTCTTCAACCAGTACTGAGCCCGAATCCACCGATCGTCGTCTTGAGGCCGCTCGCCGTGGCCCATCGGAGGCCCCGCCGCGGATGCGGGCTCAACGCCGAACGACCGCGCTCGCCGCGTCCGCAGACGCGTCGCAACCGCGGGAAATCGGTGGATTCGGGCTGAGCCCGCCAGAGCCCTCAGTCGGACGCCGCGGGCGCCGGTCCGGGGTCGTGACCCCGTGGCCGGCGAGCATCGGCCTCGTTGGCGCTGGCGCGATGGGCCGTGCCCTCGCGGCCGGCATCCTCCGCGCGGATCCCGCGCGCGCGCCGGCGCTGCGGCTGGCCGACGCCCTGCCGGCCGTGGCCGAGGAGGCGGCCGCCGAGCTGCGCGCGCAGCTCGGGAACGGCGCCGCGGGCCCGACCGCGGCCGGCGTCGCCGAGGCCGGCGCAGCCGACCTGGTCTGCCTTGCCGTGAAGCCGGGGGACGTGGAGGCCGCGCTCTCCGAGGTGGTCCCCGCGATGCCGTCCGGCGCGGCGCTGCTGTCCGTGGTCGCCGGCTGGACCCTCGACCGGCTCGCGGCGCTCGCGCCCGGTGTGCCGGTGGTGCGGACGATGCCCAACCTCGCCGTGCGCCACGGCGCCGGCCTCGTGGCCGTGGCGACCCGGGGGCTCGACTCCGATCGCGAGGCGGCCCTGATGGCGCTGCTGGGCTCGCTCGGCACGGCGACGGCGCTGCCGGAGTCGCTCTTCCCGCAGGCCACCGCGCTCGCCGGCAGCGGGCCCGGCTTCCTGGCGCTGGTGGCGGAAGGGCTCGAGGAGGGCGCCGTCGCGGCGGGGCTCGGTCGCCCGCAGGCCCGGCGGATGGTTCAGGCGGTGATGGCCGGAACCGCGGCGATGCTCGCCGACGGCGGCGATCCCGCGCTCCTGCGCCAGCGGGTGAGCTCGCCGGCGGGCACCACCATCGAGGGGATCGGGGTCCTGGAGCGGGGTGCGGTTCGGGCCCACCTCGCCGACGCCGTGCGCGCCGCCGCCGCGCGCGCCCGGACGCTCTAGGGGAGCCGCATGGACACCGCCGTCTCCTACGTCGACGCGATCTTCACGGTCTACGTCCTCGTCCTCCTGATCCGGATCCTGCTCTCGTGGGTCCCCATGGCCCCGGTCCGGCCCTTCTGGCGGGCGGTGGTGCAGTTCTTCTACGACAGCACGGACTGGTACCTGCGCTTCTTCCGCCGGATCATCCCCCCGGTCGGTCCGCTGGACCTGTCGCCGATCGTGGCGCTGATCGTCCTCTACATCGTCCGGGTGCTGCTCATCAATCTCCTCCAGAGTTTTTGAGCGCGCAGCCGGAGTGGCTCTCGCGGCGGCCGGGTGGCGTGACCCTCCGCGTCAAGTCGGTTCCCAGGTCGCGCCACACCCGGGCGGTGGACGTCTACGACGGAATGCTGCGCGTGCACGTCGCGGCGCCGCCGCACGCCGGTCAGGCGGATGCGGCGCTCTGCGCCTACCTTGCCGGAGCGGCCGGGGTGCGGGCGCCGGCCGCCCGCGTCTGGCGGCGCCTCGCGGGGGGGCGCAAGCTGGTCGAGGTGGACGGGGACCCGGCCGCGCTCTCCGCTCGGCTGGTCGCGGCGATGGCGGGTCTGGACCGCCCCGACCCGGGGTCGCCCGCCCCGTGAGCACGGTGTCGCGGCCCGACCCACGCGAGGCGGTCGAGCGCGCGGCCGCCCGTCGGGAGCGCCGGGAGGCACGGGCGCGCTGGCGCCGCTTCGTGCTGCTGGCAGGGATCGTGCTGGTGGCCGACCAGGTCGCGAAGGCGATCGTGCGCGGCTCGATGGCGCCGGGGGAGACCCACGAGATCTTCCCGGGGTTCGCGCTCTCCCGCGTCACCAACGAGGGGATCGCCTTCGGGCTCTTCCCCGGCCGCCAGTCGGTCGTGGCCGTCCTGACCGTCGTCGCGCTGTCGGCCATCGCGCTCACGCTGGCCGGCTTCGCGCACCGCCATCCGATGGTGTCGGCGGGCGGAGGCCTGCTGGTCGGGGGGAGCGTCGGCAACCTGGTCGACCGGCTGATGCACGACGGCGTGACAGACTACCTCGACCCCGCGCACTGGCCGGCGTTCAACCTGGCGGACGTGGGGATCGTCGTCGGCGCCGCCCTGATCGTGCTCGGGCTGCTGCAGTCCGAACGGGAGTAGTGGCGACCCCTGCGCGCGGCGGCGGCGAGCCGACGATGCTCCGGCTCGTCGTCGGGGCCGAGGAGGTGGGGCTCCGCCTCGACGCCGCCGTGGCGGCGCTCGAGGGGGTCGCGAGCCGGGCCGAGGGGCAGCGCCTGCTCGACGCGGGCCGCGTGCTGGTGGACGGCCGGGCGGTGCCCAAGCGCCACCGGCTCGCGCTCGGCGAGGTGGTGACGGTGCGGCCGGAGGCGCCCGCGGCGCCGCTGGCCCCCGAGGAGGTGCCGCTGGTGGTGCTCTACGAGGACGAGCACCTGCTGGTCGTCGACAAGCCCGCGGGCGTGGTCACCCACCCGGCGGCGGCGCACGCCAGCGGCACCCTGGTGCACGGCCTGCTGGCGCGGGGCATCCGCGGCGGCGACGACCCCAGCCGCCCCGGCATCGTCCATCGCCTCGACCGGGACACCAGCGGCCTCCTGGTGGTCGCACGCTCACCGCGCGCCCACCGGCGGTTGACGCGCCTGATGCGCGACCGGGCCGTGGAACGCCGCTATCTGGGGCTCGTGCACGGCGGGTTCCCCCCGGCGCTGACCGTGGACCGTCCGGTGGGGCGGGACCGGCGCGACCGCACCCGCATGTCGGTCGCCACCGACCACGGGCGCGAGGCGGTCACCCACCTGCGGCGGCTGGAGGCGCTCGCCCGCTTCAGCCTCGTCGAGGCGCGGCTGGAGACGGGCCGCACGCACCAGATCAGGGTGCACCTGGCGGCGGTGGGGCATCCGGTGGCGGGCGATCCGCTGTACGGACGGCGGGCGGACGGGCTGGGCCTGCGGCGCCAGTTCCTCCACGCGGCCCGGCTCTCCTTCCCGCACCCCGAGAGCGGCGAGATCGTGACCGTGGAGAGCCCGCTGCCGCCGGAGCTCGCCGACGCGCTGGAGCGCGCCCGTTCCGAGCGGGCGTAGGGATCGCGCCGCCGCCCGGGACGGGCGCGCTAGACTTTCGGGCCGCAGGTTCCAGAACGTCCACGTAAACACTCCCCGGCGCTCCTCGCTGGTGGCGGTGCCGCGGGCCATCGCGCCCCCGGTTCCACCGGCCCTCGCCGGCGCTCGCATCACCAACCGTCGTCAGGAGCACTCGTGCCCACCGTCACCATGAAGCAGTTGCTGGAGTCGGGAGTCCATTTCGGGCACCAGACCCGTCGCTGGAACCCCAAGATGAAGCGCTACATCTTCGGAGAGCGCGGGGGCATCTACATCATCGACCTCGAGCAGACGATCGAGCTGCTCGGCACCGCGTGCGACGTCGTCCGCGACATCTCGGAGCGCGGCGGGAACGTCCTCTTCGTCGGCACCAAGAAGCAGGCCCAGGACGCGGTGCAGGAGCACGCCTCTCGCAGCGGCATGCCGTACGTCTCGCATCGCTGGCTCGGCGGGCTGCTGACCAACTGGGGGACCGTCTCGCGCCGGATCAAGCGCCTGCACGACCTGCGCCGGCAGAAGGCGGAGGGCCAGCTGGAGTTGCTGCCGACGCGGGAGCGGCTCGCGCGCGAGGGCGAGCTGATCAAGCTGGAGACGAACCTCGGCGGCGTCGCCGACATGCAGCGGCTGCCCGAGGCGATCGCGATCATCGACCTCAAGCGGGAGGCCATCGCCGTGCGCGAGGCCAACCGCCTCGGCATCCCCGTGATCGGCCTGGTCGACACGAACTGCGACCCGGACGAGGCCACCTACGTGGTGCCGGGCAACGACGACGCGATCCGCTCCTGCGCGCTCGTGCTGGGGGCGCTGGCCACCAGCATCCTCGAGGGCAAGGGGCAGCCCGAGCCCGCTCCGGCGCCCGAGCCCGCTCCGGAGGCCGCGGCCCCGGCGCCCGA
>JAWVEW010000112.1:0-3051 GCA_033856495.1 Miltoncostaeaceae bacterium
GCGGCAGCGGGGGCTCGCGCTCGAGCCGAGCGAGCTCCTCCTCGAACTCCTCGACGTCGGCGAACTGGCGGTAGACGGAGGCGAAGCGCACGTAGGCGACCGGATCGATCTCCTTGAGCCGGCGCAGCGCCAGGTCGCCGATCTGGGAGCTGCGCACCTCCTGTCGAAGACGGTTTCGCAGCGCCAGCTCGATGTCCTGCACCGCAAGCTCGAGCAGGCCGGTGGGCACCGGCCGCTTGTGGCAGGCGCGCTGGAGGCCGCGCAGGAGCTTCTGGCGGTCGAACGGCTGGCGCTGACCGGAGCTCTTGATCACCACCAGGGGGGCCTCCTCGACGCGCTCGTAGGTGGTGAACCGCCGGCCGCAGTGCAGGCACTCGCGCCGGCGGCGGATCGCGTCCTTGGTGTCCGGGACGCGGGACTCGACCACCCGATGCTCGGGATGCTGACAGTACGGGCAGATCACGGACGCTACCTCTGGTGTGCTGGCGCGTCGGCACGCGCTAGATGCAGCGTCCAAGCATTCTTCTCGCACTCGCGCCCCGATGCAAGCCGCGGGGCCCGGATTTCCGCCGCTCGGTGCGTCAGCCGAGGTCGGGGCCCCCGCGACGCGCGATCAGAAGAAGCGGATGTGGCTCAGCGGCCAGTAGGTGATCTCGGCCTGGCCGATCACGTTGTCCTCGGGCACGAACGGGTCAGGCCACTGGTGCGAGTCGCAGGACTCCGCGCGGTTGTCGCCGAGCACGAGCAGCTTGCCGGGGGGGACCACCGCCCAGACCTTGGAGTAGTTCGGCTCCAGCGCCTCCTTCACCACGTATGGCTGCCCGTTCACGTAGGTGACGTGGTCGGGCCGCACCTCGACGCGGTCGCCGGGCAGCCCGATCACCCGCTTCACGAACGGGACGTCGCTGGTGGTGTCGACGCAGATGCTCTTCGCCGAGGCGGTCGGCTCGAAGACGATCACGTCGCCGCGGTGGATGCTGCGCAGCTTGTAGATGAGCCGGTTGGCGATGATCCGGTCGTTCGCCTTGATCGTCGGGTACATCGACAGGGTCGGGATCTCGTAGGGCTTCGCCACCGAGGCCTGGATCACGAACGCGAGCGCGATCGCGACCGCGACCGGCAGCAGCACGTCCTTGACGATGCGGCGCATGGGCTAGCGGACCGTCCCGCGGGGGGCGCTCACGCGCCCGGGCCGTCGCCGCCACCACGGGTGCGGCGGAACGCCCACAGCCCCCCGCCGCCCACCACCACGACGCCCGCCACGATCAGCACCGCCACCAGCGCCGTGGGCACGCCGCCGCCGGAGCCGCCCGTGTCCGGGACCTGAGGCGGCGCGCAGCTGCCGTCCGGCTGGAGCACCCGCTCGACCTGCGCCTGGCGGATCGTGTCGACCTCCGCCCCGTACTGGGCGGCGTCGGGATTCACGAGCTTCAGCGCGCGCTCGTAGTCCCGGGCCGTGTAGCAGCCGTCGATCTGCCCGTTATCGTTGTAGTCGCTCAGCACCTCCCGTGGGGTCGCGAGAGCGGCCGAGGGCATCGCCAGTAAGGCGACGACTGCGGCGACCTGCAAGGCGGCGAGGAGGGCCGAGGCGAACCGGCGACGAGGCAGGGCAGCCACCACGTGAGGGAGTCCGAGGCGGGACGCCGTCGGAGCGCGGCCGATGGTAGCGGCGCCCTCGGACCGCCACAACAGGGGAGGTCCGCGGCAGTCGTCGGCGCATTCCTGCTCGCCGGCTGGGCGGCCCTGGCCTGCGCGCAGGGCGGCATCGACATCGACGGGCGCGCAGGGTCCGGACCCACGGGCGCGTTCCTGGCGCTGCTGGTCGCCGCGCCGGCCGCCGTCTGGGCGCTCTGGCGGGCGCGCGGCGCGCCTGCGCTGCGGACGCGGCCGGCGCGCCTCGCGCTCGCCGGGCTCTGCGGGCTCGTCGTCTGGACCGGCGCCTCGATCCTCTGGGCGCGCGCGCCGGACCTGGCCTGGATCGAGCTGAACCGGGCGCTCCTGGCCCTGGCGGCGCTGGCCGTGGGGCTCGCGCTGGGGACGCTCGTCCCCCGGGCGCCCGAGCGCCTGGCGGTCGGGCTCGGCCTGGCCGCGGTCCCGGCCGTGGCCTGGGGGCTCGGGAGCAAGGTGCTGCCGACGCTGCTCGGCGCGGACGGCGACCCCGCGCGGCTGGGGGTGCCGCTCGGCTACTCGAACGCGCTCGCCCTGGTGGTGGTGATCGCGGTCCCGGGCGCCCTGTGGGCCGGGGCGCGCCCGGGAGCGCCGCGCTACGCCGCGCCGCTCGCGGCGGCCTGGACCTGCGCGCTGTTCGTGACGTTGCTCCTCACCTACTCGCGGGGCGGCCTGCTCGCCCTCGCCGTGGCGCTGGCCGCGGTCCTCGCGCTGGCGCCCTGGCGGCTCGGCGCTGCGGTCACGGCGCTCGCCGCGGCGGTCGCAGCCGTCCTCCCCGCCGCCTACGGGCTCAGCGCCGGCCGCCAGACGGCGGACGGCCTCCTCGCCGCCGAGCGCCGAGGCGCGGGCCTGGCCCTGGGGTGGCGGCTCGCGGTGGGCATGGCCGCGGCCGCCGCGCTGGCGATCGTGGGGCAGCGGCTCGCGCCCCGCCTCGCCGCTCGGGTGCACGTCCCCCGTCCCCGCCGGCGCGGCGCCATCGTCGCCGCCGCCGCGGCGTGCGTCGTCGTCGCGCTCGGGGCGGGTGCGGTCGCGGCCGGTCAGGACAACGGCCTCGGGAACGATCCCGGTCATCTGGTCAGCTTCGACGCCAACCACCGGCTGGCCTGGTGGGGCGAGGCCTGGCGGGCGTTCCTCGACGAGCCGCTGGCCGGGTCCGGCGCCGGCAGCTTCCCCCTGCTGCACCTGCAGGAGCGGCACGACGCCGACGACCGCCTGAACGTCCGCCAGCCCCACCAGCTGGCGCTGCAGCTCGGCGCCGAGCTCGGGATCGTCGGCATCGCGCTCATGGCGGCCGTCGTCGCCGGAATCGCCTGGGGCGCTCGCAGGGCGGCCTCCGCCCTCGGCCGGGGCGCGGTCGCGATGCCCGTCGCGATCGCCGGCGCG
>JAWVEW010000113.1:0-3900 GCA_033856495.1 Miltoncostaeaceae bacterium
GGGGACGAGGTGGTGCGCAACCACTTCCTCCCGCTGATGACGGCGCCGATGATGGAGGAGCTCCCGTTCCCGGCCTACGGCCAGGCGAACGAGCGCATCTTCCGGACCGGCGAGGGCTTCGTCCCGATGGGGCGGCAGGACTACCTCGCGAACGACGGCATCAGCTACACGACGCTGTGGTCGATCGGCTGCCCGTTCCACTGCACGTACTGCGGCAACACGAAGTTCATCGCGAACGATCCCCTGTACAAGCGGATCCGCCACACCAGCGCCCGCTACATCGTGGACGAGGTCAAGGACGTCCGCAGCCGGTTCCCGCACCTCACGCAGGTCAGCTTCCACGACGACAGCTTCATGGCGATCTCCTACGGCGACCTCGAGGAGTTCGCCGAGCTGTGGAAGGCGGAGCTCGACATCCCGTTCGCCGTCTACGGCGTGATCCCGAACTACGTCAAGCCGGACAAGTTCGAGATCCTCACATGGGCCGGGATGAACCGTGTGCGGATGGGCATCCAGAGCGGAAGCGCGCAGATCCTGGACTTCTACAAGCGCCCCACTCCGCCCGACCGGATCGAGGCGGCGGCGAACGTGATCGCCTCGTTCTCGAAGTACCACATCCCGCCCGCGTACGACATCATCATGGACAACCCGATCGAGACGCGACAGGACGTGATCGACACCCTGGAGCTGCTCTATCGGATGGATCGGCCGTATACGCTCTTCATCTACTCGCTCAAGGTCATCCCCAACACCGAGCTCGAGCGTGCGCTGACGGAGCGCGGCCTCGACGTGGACGAGATCTCCTCGAGCTACATGCACATCCCGCCGCGCGCGGCCAACCTGCTGCTGTACGTGCTCGCCCTCTGGAGGCCCCCCCGGTGGCTGTTCGACCGCCTGCTGCGCCGGGTCCAGAGCAGCGCGACGCCGCAGCCGGAGTATCCGCGGCTCGGGCTCGTGCTGCGCACGCTCTACCTGATGAAACGGGCGTTCTTCCACCTCCGGGCCATGGACTTCTCGATCATTCCCGGCCGCAGCGGCTACGTGATGTGGCGCCTGGGGCTTGTCGGGCTGTGGCAGCGGCGCTTCCGGCGTCGGCCGCCGCGCCCCCTGCGGACGAACCGCGCGCCCGCCGCGGCGGCCGCGCCGAGCATTTCCACGGCGGCGCCGGTCGGCGGGGGAGCATCGCAGTGACGAGCGCCGCCTAGAGATCCCGGTCCCGCCGCCGGGGCCGGGGGAGCACGCCGGCGACCTCCAGCAGCAGGGCCACCAGCGCAGCGGGGACCGCGATCACCAGCGTCCAGAGCAGGATCTCGATCACGGGGCGGCCCGGCTGCCGTCCACCAGCGCCGCCGGCTCGCGCAGGCGGATCGAGACCGATCTGGTGTCCGCGCTGCCGGTGGTCTCGTGGATCGACTGCACCCCCGGCGTCGGCCGCAGGATGATCGTGTGGCGGCCGGCGGCGAGGCGGCCGAGCGGAACGGTGACCTCGCCGTAGGACGATGACGAGACGGGCACCGAGCCCAGCGGGCGGCCGTCGAGACTGAGCGCCACCCGGCGCGGTCGGGCGAAGGAGAGCAGGGTGAGCTGGATGGCGCGTGGTCGCGCCGCACCCCGCGTGGTGATTTCCAGCAGCCCCTGCGGCGCCTGCAGCCACCGCGCGACGGCGTCGCCGTCCCGTTCGACGGGACCGAACCCGCGGGTCAGGACGGCCACCCCCGCGGGCGGCGGCGCGGTCGCGCCCCGGACGGCGCCGACCGCCACGACCACTCCCCCGCTCAGGGCGGCGAGTGCGCCCAGGGCGGCGCCGAGGCCCGGCGCCGGCCGCACGCGCCAGCGCGCGCGGGCCGTCGCCGTCGCCCCGGCCGGCCGTTCCGGCTCGAGCCCGCGGCGCAGCCCCCGCGCGCCGACGACGCTCAGGGCCAGGAACGCCGGCGCCATCAGCAGCAGCCACAGCGGCAGCCGCTCGGGGAAGACCCACAGCCACCAGGCGTCGAGCCGAGGCGGCCGGAAGTACCAGAAGTAGCGCTCGTTGGTCGTCGCCGGGAACGGCGAGGGCAGCGCGAGCTGGCCGGCGCGATCGACGTCGGCGGCCGACCGCGCCACCGCGTCGTCGATGAGCTTGGGCTGCCCCAGGACCGGCGACCGGCCCACGTCGTGGTGGAGCGCATAGGCATAGCCGGGCTCGCCGTCGACGGGAGGCCCGGTCACGCTGTCGGAGACGTGGGCGATGTACTGGTTGAAGTCCAGGGCCGTGCCGACCGTGGCCGAGGCCACGCCGATCATCGCCGCCACCAGCACCGCCCGCCGCCAGGGCACCCGCGAGACGACCGGCGCGATCAGCAGCGCGAAGAGGGGCAGGACGATGTACATGTAGCGCGGACCCCACGCGTGGTCGCCGCTCCAGGCCTGGAAGCGTCCGAAGATCACGGTGTTGGCCGCGATCAGCGCGAGCAGCAGGAGCGTCTCCGGCGCGCGCCGGCGCGCCGCGAAGGGGGCCGCGATCAGCGCCACCAGGGCGATCGGCGCGTACAGGAAGAGGCTCTTGCCCGGTGTCAGGAAGAGGTTGTAGAAGCCGTCGAGGAGCCCCCGGTTGAAGGGCACCGCCCCGTAGCCGGTGGCCGCCGCGTCGCCGATCCGCCAGCGGTTGGTCAGCAGCAGGGCCGCCAGGGACGGGACCGCCCCCGCCACGAAGCTCCCCGCCGCGATGGCGGCCGTGCGCAGGCCGGCGCGGCGCAGGGTGACCAGCGTCAGGTAGATCCCGATGATCGGCACGAACGGACCCGCGCTGATGCGGGCCATGAGCGCCGCGCAGGCGCTCAGCCCGGCGAGCGCGGCGAGCAGCGGCAGCCGACCGCGGCCGCTCGCCGCCCGGATCGCCGCCACGACCCCGATCGCCACGAGCAGCGCGGTGAGCGGCTCGCTGAAGAGGGTCTTCGCGTGCGGCCAGGCCGCCGTCCCGACGCCGAACGCCAGCGCCAGGAGCAGCGCGTCGCGCCGGCCGGCGCCGAGCTCCAGGCAGCCCAGCAGCACCACCACCGCCAGCGCCGCGGTCACCCAGGAGTTGGTGAAGCCGGCGAAGAGGCGCTCCACGACCTGCTCCAGCGCGCTCGGGGCCAGCGCTCCGACCGCCCGCCCCACCGCCACCAGCGGCGCCGCCGCCACGGGCAGGCCGATCCCGCCGCCCCCGACCACGCCGTCCCTGCCGGTGGCGGTGGAGGTGACCCCTCCCTCGTCCGGGGTCAGGTGGAGGGCGGCCCGGCCGTCCAGCAGCGCCCGCGCCTGCTGGAAGAAGCCCTCCTCGTCGCTGGAGTAGGTGTGGCCGCCGGCAGAGAGCGCGTAGAGGCCGAGCAGGAACAGGAAGAGCCCGAGGGCGATCGCCCGGGTCGGGTGCTCCCGCGTCCACCCGCGCAGCCGTGCGAGCCGCCGCGCCGGCGCCGTCGGCGCGAGCGCGGAGGCGCCGAGGGGCGCCGCGGGTGGGGCCGCCGCCGCCGGGGCGCCGTCGTCAGGCGGCATCCGGGCTCCCGGGTGGAGCCGCGGCAGCCGCGGTCGTCTGGGTCGTCCGTGTCCTCCGTGCCGCAGGGGAGACGGTGAGTCTAGTGAGTGCGCCGCGGGAGACCGGACCGCGGGGTTCGGGACGCCGGGCCCCTCGGCTATCCTCCGCCCGCGATGCGGTCAGCCGCCGACCTGTCCGAGTTCAATCGACGGCTCTTCTCGGACCGCGTCTTCGAGGCGCGCGAGTCGCGTCTGCGCAAGGCCTTCGCGCTGCTCGACGAGGAGGCGGTGAGGGGCCCGGCGCTCGACGTCGCCGCGGGCAGCGGCATCGCCTCCGCCGCGATGGCCGCGAGCGGCTGGCGCGTCACCGCCCTCGACATCAGCGAGGACCTGCTCGCGCAGGTGCGC
>JAWVEW010000114.1:0-7355 GCA_033856495.1 Miltoncostaeaceae bacterium
CTTGTCGAAGAGCTCCGCGCCCTCCTCGTAGCGTCCGTTCGCGAAGGCCGGGCCGAGCATGTCGCGGATCTTGTCGAGCTCCTCGCCCAGGAGCCGGCGGAAGAGGGCGACGTCCACCTTGCGGCCGTCGTCGAGCACGCCCCGCTCGCTGCGGATCCACTGCCAGACCTGGCCGCGCGAGATCTCGGCGGTGGCCGCGTCCTCCATCAGGTTGTAGATCGGCACGCAGCCGACGCCGGCCAGCCAGGCGCCCAGGTACTGGATGCCGACGTTGATGTTGAGGCGCAGCCCGGCCTCGGTGATCGGGTCCGCCGGCGCAAACGACAGCAGGTCCTGCGCGGTCACCTGCACGTCCTCGCGCTTGCGGTCGATCTGGTTCGGCTGCGGCATCACCCGGTCGAAGATCTCCTTGGCGATCGGCACGAGCCCGGGGTGCGCGACCCAGGTGCCGTCGTGGCCGTCGCCGGCCTCGCGCTCCTTGTCGGCGCGGACCTTGCCCATGGCCTGCTCGTTCGCCTCGGGGTCGTTCTTGATCGGGATCTGCGCCGCCATGCCGCCGATCGCGTGGATGTTGCGGCGGTGGCAGGTCTTGATCGCCAGCTGCGAGTAGCTGCGCATGAAGTGGCTGGTCATCGTGACCTGCACGCGGTCGGCCAGGACGAAGCTCGGGTCGTTCCGGAACTTCTTGATGCAGCTGAAGATGTAGTCCCAGCGCCCGCAGTTGAGGCCGGCCGAGTGCTCGCGCAGCTCGTACAGGATCTCGTCCATCTCGAATGCGGCGAGGATCGTCTCGATCAGGACCGTCGCCTTGATGGTGCCGCGGGGGATGCCGAGCTCGTCCTGCGCCATCACGAAGACGTCGTTCCACAGCCGCGCCTCGAGGTGGCTCTCCAGCTTCGGCAGGTAGAAGTAGGGCCCGCTGCCGTTCTCGAGCAGCGTGCGCACGTTGTGGAAGAAGTAGAGCGCGAAGTCGAAGATGCTCCCCGAGATCGGCTCGCCGTCGACCAGCACGTGCTTCTCGTCGAGGTGCCAGCCGCGCGGGCGCACGAGCAGCGTCGCGGTCCGGTCCTTGAGCGCGTACGCCTTGCCCTCGGGGCTCGTGTAGTCGATCTGCCGCCGCACCGCGTCGCGCAGGTTGACCTGGCCCTGGAGCAGGTTCTCCCACGTCGGCGTGTTCGCGTCCTCGAAGTCCGCCATGAAGACGCTGGCGCCGGAGTTCAGCGCGTTGATCACCATCTTGCGGTCGGTCGGCCCGGTGATCTCGACCCGCCGGTCCTGCAGGTCCGCGGGCACCGGCGCGCAGGTCCAGCTCGAGTCCTCGCGCACCGCCGCCGTATCGGGCAGGAAGTCCGGGAGCTTGCCGGCGTCGATCTCGCGCTGGCGGTCGACCCGGCGGCCGAGCAGCTCCTTGCGGCGGGCGCCGAACGCGCGCTGCAGCTTGGCCACGAAGGCCAGGGCGTCGTCGGTGAGGATCTCGTCCGCGGCGGCGACGGCCGGCCCCCGCACCTCGACCCCAGCCAGGCGGGTGTCCGTGCTCATGCTCTTGGCTCCCCTCTCGACGGCGCGCCACGGGCTCCGGCCCCTGGCGGAGCGGAGCCCGTGGCGACGTATCTCACCGGCTCGGCGGCGGGAAGTACGCCCCGCCGCCCCGCGGACGCAACTCCGCCAAGCCTAGTGGAACTGCGCCTCCTCGGTGGAGCCGCTCAGCGCGGTCGTCGACGACGCGCCGCCCGAGACCACCTGGGTGACGTCGTCGAAGTAGCCCGCGCCGACCTCGCGCTGGTGCTTGGTGGCGGTGTAGCCGTAGCGCTCGCTCGCGAACTCGGCCTCCTGCAGGTCGGCGTAGGCCGCCATGCCGCGCTCGCGGTAGTCGCGGGCCAGCTCGAACATGCCGAAGTTCAGCGCGTGGAAGCCGGCCAGGGTCACGAACTGGAACTTGTAGCCCATGGCTCCCAGCTCCCGCTGGAAGCTGGCGATGGTCTCCTCGTCGAGCTTCTTCTTCCAGTTGAAGGACGGCGAGCAGTTGTAGGCCAGCAGCTTGCCGGGGAACTCGGCGTGGATCGCCTTCGCGAAGGTGCGGGCGGCCTCCACGTCCGGCTCGGAGGTCTCGCACCAGACGAGATCCGCGAAGGGGGCGTACGAGAGCCCGCGCGCGATCGCCTGGTCGATGCCGTTGCGCACCCGGTAGAAGCCCTCCATGGTGCGGTCGCCGGTGATGAACTCCTGGTCCCGGGGATCCACGTCGCTCGTGATCAGGTTGGCCGCGTCGGCGTCGGTGCGGGCGACGACCACGGTGGGCACGCCCATCACGTCGGCGGCCAGACGGGCGGCCACCAGGTTGCGGACCGAGGTCTGGGTCGGCAGGAGGACCTTGCCGCCCATGTGACCACACTTCTTCTCGGACGAGAGCTGGTCCTCCAGATGAACGCCGGAGGCCCCGGCCTCGATCATCGCCTTGACCAACTCGAACACGTTGAGCGGCCCGCCGAAGCCGGCCTCGGCGTCGGCGACGATGGGGGCGAACCAGTCGACCGAGTCGTCGCCCTCGGCGTGGTGGATCTGGTCGGCCCGCTGCAGCGCCTGGTTGATGCGCCGCACCACGTGGGGGACGCTGTTGGCCGGATAGAGGCTCTGGTCCGGGTACATCTGCCCGCTGAGGTTCGCGTCCGCCGCCACCTGCCAGCCGCTGAGGTAGATGGCCTTCAGCCCGGCCTTCACCTGCTGCATCGCCTGGTTGCCGGTCAGCGCGCCGAGCGCGTTGATGTAGGGCTCCGTGTGGAGCAGGCGCCAGAGCTTCGTCGCCCCGACCGTCGCGAGCGTGTGCTCGATCGGGAGCGATCCGCGAAGACGGATCACGTCCTCGGCGCTGTACGCTCGCTCCACGCCGCTCCATCGGGGGTCGGTGGCCCAGCTCTCCTCGAGTTGAGCCGCCAGCTCCTCTCGGGTGGGCCGGGACGCGCCGTTGCCGTTCGTGTGCTGAATGATGGCTCCTCCTTCCACCAGGCCGGCGCGGTCGAGCAGGCGCCATAGATAGATGCCAGGCAACTGATACCCAGACGTGGGAGAGGATAACGCGCCGTCCGTGACGCGGACAAGACGCCCGGTGCGGGCGTCCGCCCGCCGGGAGCCGGACGCACGTCCCCCGAGCGGGCGCAAACCCCGCTGCGGCCCGCGGTCCCGCGCTCCGCAGGCCGCGCGGACGAGCCCGTCGCGGGGGGCGCCCGCGAGGGGCGCAGACCGCCGCTTCGGGGGTCCGAGGCACCCCGTGTAACGTCTCGCACAAGCTCAGCCGCCCCCCGGGCGCTGTGATCGCGCCGGGGAAAGGGGCGCCATGTCCTCGATCGGCCGGGGGCGCGGCGCCGGCGCTACCCTGGGGCGCGTGACGCTGCCGTTCGGTCCGGCCTATGCGGGGCTCTGCCTGCTTCAGGGCGCACTGGTGGCGCTGCCCTGGAGACCGCGGCGCCTCACGCGGTCGTGGGCGCTCGGGGCGGTGCTGCCGGCAGCCGCCCTCGCCGGCGGCGTCGCGATCGTGCGGGGGCTCTCCGGCGGGGCCGACGCGCTGACCGCCCTCGCGGTGGTGGCGGCGCCGGTCCTGGCGGCGGCCTGCCCGCTCGTCTGGCGCTGGCGCCTGCCCTGGCTCGGACCCGCCGCCGCCGCCGCGCTGTTCCTGACCGCGTGGCGCGTCGACGGGCTGGTCGGGCAGGCGGCCGGAACGCTGATCGTCGCCGGGGCCTGCCTCACGCTGGCCGGCCTGGTCGCCACCCTGGCGCCGCGGCCGGCGGTGGCGATCGGGCTCGTCCTGCTGGCGGGGCTCGACGTCTACCTGGTCTTCGGCAACCCGCAGGTCGCGCCGACCACGCTCGCCCTGCACGTGGCGCAGCCGCCGCGCCTGGGCCTGCCGCCGGGGGCGCCGCCGCTCCCGAGCCTTCAGGACGCCCGGCTCGGCGGCGCGATGATGGGCTGGCTGGACCTGCTGGCGCCGGCGCTGCTCGCGACCGTCGCCGCCGGCTCCCCGCGGGTCCGGCTGGCGGCCGCGGCGGCCACGACGGTCGCGGGGCTCGCCTTCGCGCTCCTCTTCGAGGTCGCCCCGCTGCTTCCCGCCACCGTGCCCGTGCTCGCCGGCCTCGGCGTGGCGCTGGCACTGGGCGCCCGCCGCGGCGCGCCGGAGTCGATGCCCATCCGCCGGCCGCGCTGGCGGCGCCCGGTTCACGCCGAGGGGGGCCGCGGCTGAGCCGCCGCCGACCGGCGGCGCTCGCCGCCGGCCTGCTCGCGGCGATGCTGCTGGCCCTCGGCGGGGGTGCGGCCGCCGCTGCGCCGAGCGGCGTGCGCCTCGCCCCGATCCCCGGCCGCTTCGAGCTGCCGCTGCTGGTCACCGCCCCGCCGGGGGACCTGCGGCGGCTGTTCGTCGTCGAGCAGCGGGGGCGGATCCAGGTGCTGAAGGACGGGCGCCGCCTGCCCCGCCCCTTCCTCGACGTCTCCCGGCTGGTCTCGGGCGGCTACGAGCAGGGCCTGCTCGGGCTCGCCTTCCACCCCGACTATGCCGCCAACGGGCGCTTCTTCATCGACTACACGGACCTCGCCGGCGACACCAGGGTGGTCGAGTACCGGGTCTCGGGCGACCCCGACCGGGCGCGCCCGCGCCCGGTCCGCCGCCTGCTGCTGGTCCGCCAGCCCTACCCGAACCACAACGGCGGCCACCTGCTCTTCGGGCCGGACGGCAAGCTCTACATCGGCCTCGGCGACGGCGGCTCCGCCGGCGATCCGCAGGGCAACGGCCAGCGGCTCGACACCCTGCTCGCGAAGATCCTGCGCATCGACGTGGACGTCCACCCGGGCGGCCGGCCCTTCGGGATCCCGCCGGACAACCCGTTCGTCGGCCGGAAGGGCGCCCGCCCCGCGGTCTACGTCCTCGGTCTGCGCAACCCCTGGCGCTTCTCCTTCGATCGCGCGAACGGCGACCTCTGGATCGGCGACGTCGGACAGAACGCCTGGGAGGAGGTCGACTGGCTGCCCGCGGGGCACATCGCCGGCGCGAACCTGGGCTGGAACGCCTTCGAGGCCACCCATCCGTTCGGCGGCGCGCTGAGCGTGGGGCCGGCGGTGCAGCCGGTGGCCGAGTACCCCCACTCCGTGGGGTGCTCGGTGACCGGGGGCATGGTCTATCGCGGGCGCGCTGTGCCGGCGCTCTTCGGCCGCTACCTCTACGCCGACAACTGCACGGGCCGGGTGTGGAGCATGCGCGCCGGAAGCCCGGGGGACGTACGCCAGATCACGGGTTTGCTCGGCGTGCGGCTGAGCCAGGTGACCTCCTTCGGCGAGGACGCCCGCGGCGAGCTCTACCTGGCCGCCGGCGACCGGGTCTACCGCTTCAGGAGCTGACGGGCTCAGCGCCCCGCGCCGCGCCCGGCCTGCCGGCGCCCGTGCAGGTCCTGCAGGGCGACGGGGCCGCCGGCGCCCGGCACGTCGGCGATGATCGCCCGCGCCGCCGCCTCGGCGGCCTCGATGGTGGTGATGCAGGGCACGCGCGCACGCACGGCGGCCCGGCGGATGATCGCCCCGTCGGCGCGCGCTCCGCGGCCGCTGGGGGTGTTGACGACCAGGCTCACCGCCCCGTCGGCGATCAGCTCGGCCACGTGCGGCGAGCCCTCCGAGAC
This sequence comes from Miltoncostaeaceae bacterium, assembly GCA_033856495.1. Taxonomy (GTDB): domain Bacteria; phylum Actinomycetota; class Thermoleophilia; order Miltoncostaeales; family Miltoncostaeaceae; genus JAWVEW01. The sequence continues at coordinate 5,655 of JAWVEW010000114.1, forward strand.
CGTGTTCACCCGGTCGACCTCCAGCCCGGCGGCGGCGAGGGCGGCGGCCGTCCCGCGGGTCGCGAGCAGCCGCAGACCCGCCCGGGCGAGCAGCGCGGCGACCGCCACGGCGCGCGGCTTGTCGGCGTCGCGGGCGGAGACGAACGCCGTCCCGGTGCGCGGCAGCGCCTGTCCGGCCGCCCGCTGGGCCTTGGCGAAGGCGAGCGGGAAGCTGCCGGCGATGCCCATCACCTCGCCGGTGGCGCGCATCTCCGGGCCGAGCAGCGGGTCGGTCGTCGGGAAGCGGGCGAACGGGAGCACCGCCTCCTTGACCGCGACGTGGCGGGCCGGCGCCGGCGGCGGCAGCTCCAGCTCCTCCAGCCGCGCGCCCAGCATCAGGCGCACGGCGGCGCCGACCACGGGCACCCCCGTGGCCTTGGCCACGAACGGGACCGTCCGCGAGGCCCGGGGGTTGGCCTCGAGCACGTGCAGGCGGCCCTCGTGGACCGCGAACTGCACGTTCAGGAGCCCGACCGCGCCGAGCGCGGCGGCCAGCGCGGCGGTCTGCTCCTCGACCTCGGCCAGCAGCCCGGGCCCCACGCTCTGGGCGGGAAGCACGCAGGCCGAGTCGCCGGAGTGGACGCCGGCCTCCTCGACGTGCTCCATCACCGCCGCCACCCAGCAGCCGCGGCCGTCGGCGAGCGCGTCGACGTCCAGCTCCAGGGCGTCCTCCAGGAAGCGGTCGACGAAGATCGGCCCCTCGGGGCGCTCGCGCTCCAGGTAGCGCTCGAGGTCGGTTCGGCCGTAGCAGATCGCCATCGCGCGTCCGCCGAGCACGTGGCTGGGACGCACGAGCAGCGGGTAGCCGACGGCCTCGGCAGCGGCCGGCGCCTCGCCGGCGTCAGCGGCGGCCGCCCACGGGGGCGCCAGCAGCCCGAGCTCGGCGAGCAGCCCCGCGAAGCGGCCCCGGTCCTCGGCCAGGTCGATGCCGGCGGGCGGAGTGCCGAGCACGGGAACCCCCTCGGCGGCGAGCGGGCCCGCCAGGCGCAGCGGCGTCTGGCCGCCGAGCTGCGCGATCACCCCGGCCGGCCGCTCCACGGCGCAGATGTCGAGGACGGCGTCGAGCGTGGGCGCCTCCAGGTAGAGGCGGTCGCTCACGCCGTGGTCGGTGGAGACCGTCTCGGGGTTGGAGTTGACCATCACCGCCGCGTAGCCCAGCTCGCGGGCGGCCCTGGCGGCGTGCACGCAGCAGTAGTCGAACTCGATGCCCTGGCCGATGCGGTTGGGTCCCGAGCCCAGCACCAGGATGGCCTGGCGCCCGTCCGGAGCGGCCTCGCTCTCGCTCTCGAACGCGCTGTAGTAGTAGGGGGTGAGGGCGGCGAACTCGGCGGCGCAGGTGTCCACCGCGTGGTAGGTGGGCCGTACGCCGAGCTTCCGCCTGCGCCGGCCCACAGCGAGCTCCCCGGCGCCGGTCGCCGCGGCCAGGTCGCGGTCGGTGAGGCCGGCGCGGCGGGCCGCCCGCAGCTCGGCCGCCCCGAGCTCGGCCAGCGGCCGGCGGGCCGCCCGGCGCGCGGCCGCGAGCTCGGCCATCTCGCCGCAGAACCAGGGGTGGACGCCGCTCGCCTCGGCGACGGCGGCCGCGTCGGCGCCGGCCCCCAGCGCCCAGAGAATGACGTCGTAGCGGTCCGGCGAGGGCCGGCGCAGACGCCCGAGCGCCTCCGT
>JAWVEW010000115.1:0-8236 GCA_033856495.1 Miltoncostaeaceae bacterium
GCCGGGGTGCGCGGGTTCGTCGTCGGCACCGGGGGACGCAGCCACTACGCGATCGGCCGTACGATCGCGGGAAGCGAGGTGCACGACGACCAGACCTTCGGCGTGCTGAAGCTGACCCTGCGCCCGACCGGCTACGACTGGCGCTTCGTCCCGATCGCCGGCTCGAGCTTCACCGACGCCGGCTCGGCGGGCTGCCGCTGAGCCGGCGCGGCCCGGTGCGCGATCGGATCGGCGACGGCTGACGGCGGCGGCACGAGCGGGAGCTCGAGACGGAACGTGGCCCCCCGCCCCTCCTCGCTCTCGACCGTGATGGCGCCCCCGTGGCCCTCCACGATGGCCCTGACGATCGTGAGGCCGAGCCCCACGCCCGGGATCGCCCTGTCGGTGGCCGTCGAGGCCCGGAAGAAGCGCTCGAACAGGCGCTCCTGCTCGGCCCGCGGGATCCCCACGCCGGTGTCGCGGATCTCGATGATGGCGCGCTCTCCGCGGCGGCTGAGGGTGACGTCCACCCGCCCGCCGTCGGGCGTGAACTTGAGGGCGTTGGACAGCAGGTTGTCGAGGCTCTGACCCAGCCGCCCGGGGTCGGCGAGGAAGATGGGGATCGGCTCGGCCGCGAGCCGCAGGCGGATGCCGCGATGCTCCGCCATCGGCGCCGCGACCTCGAGCGCCTCGTCGGCCAGCCGGCCGAGGTCGACGGCCGCCGGCTCGAGCCGGAGCCGGCCCTCCTCGAGCCGGGCCACGAAGAGCAGGTCCCCCACGAGCCGCTCCAACCGTCGGGCGTTGCGGTCGATCACCCCCAGGAACCGCCGGCGCTGGCCGTCGCTCAGCGGCTCGTCGTCCTCCTCGAGCAGGATCTCCAGGTAGCCGCTGATCGACGTCAGCGGCGTCCGCAGCTCGTGCGAGACCAGCGCGAAGAACTCGTCCTTCAGCCGGTCCGCGTCGCGCTCCGCGCGCTTGCGCTCGAAGAACTGCCCGAGCTGGCTGCCGATGGTGGCCATCATCGGCGTGATGTCGGCGTCGGGACGCCATGCCTCGCGGCGGAAGAACTCCATGACCGCCAGCACCTCGCCCTGGCCGCGGATGGGCAGGGCGAACGCGCTGCGCAGGCCGGCGGCGCCGGCGGCGTCGCGGCGCGGGAAGTTGTCGTCGGACGCCAGGTCCTCGATCCACGCCGCCTCTCCGCTCGCCCAGACCCGCCCGGGAAGGCCCGCGCCCTGGGGGAGGGCGGTCTCCCGGCTGAGCGCCGCGAAGTCGCGGGCGGCCAGCCCGGGCGCCTGCCAGAGCTCGTCGCAGCGGAGCACCCGGGCCTTCGCGTCGACGCTCCACAGCGCGCCCAGGTCCCAGCCCATGCTGCCGCCCAGGGCCTGGAGGACGCGGGCGCCCGCCTCCTCCAGGCTCGCCGACTCCGCCAGCACCCGGGTGACCGCATGCTGCGCACCCACGTACCGCTCGGCGCGCTTGCGATCGCCGATGTCGCGCAGGAAGGCGCTGAAGCGGTAGCCGTCCTCGAGCTCGAGGGCCGAGATCGTCATCTCGACGGGCAGCTCGCGCCCGTCGCGATGCAGCGCGGTCATCTCCAGGCGCCGGTTGAGGGCGCGCGACTGCCCGGTCGCCAGGAACCTGGCGAGTCCGTGCCGGTGCGCCGCTCGGGCCGCGGGTGGGATGACGAGGTCGGCCAGCGACCGCCCGAGCGCCTCCGCGCGGGTCCAGCCGAAGACCGCCTCCGCCTGGGGGTTCCAGTCCCTGATCGTCCCGCCGGCGTCGATCGCAACGAAGGCGTCATGGGCGGTCTCCAGGACGGCGCGATGGATGCTCGCCTGGCGCTCGGCCTGCTGGGAGGCCAGCGCATTGGCGATGGCGAGGCCGAGCAGCTCCGCGAAGCCCGACAGGCGCTCCTCCGCGCCGGGGGCGATCGGCTGGGACCGGGTCGTCGCCGCCAGCACCGCTCCCCAGATGCGGCCGGCGACCCGCACCGGCGCGGCGACCGCGCCGCGGTAGGAGCCGGCCCCGGCGAGCCGCGGAACGGCGTCGCCCGCGAGCAGCCCGTCGTCGTCGACGCGCGCCGCCCGGCCGCTTCGGGCCACCTGCGCCAGGGAGCCCCCGCCCTCGAGCGAGAAGGCCAGGCCGACCGTCGTCCCCTGCGTTCCCCACCAGCCCACGGGAACCGCCTCGGCCGCCTCGAAGCGCGCCACGAGACCGCATTCGACGTCCAGCAGCCGCGCGACCTCCTCCGCCACCAGCGCGAACACCGCCTCAGGCGTGGCTTCCCTGGCGACGGCGGTCGCCACCCGCCGCAGCGCCGCCTGCTCGCCGGCCATGGCCCGGTTCTCGGTCAGGCTCGCCATCGTCTCGGCGTGCAGGCGCGCGTTCGCCAGCGCCATCGCCGCCAGGTTGGCCAGCCCGCGCGCGTCGGAGCGGTTCGCCGCCGTGAGGACGCGCGGCTCGCGCCAGCTGCAGAAGATGGTGCCGAGCTTGACGGGCTCGCCGACGGCCTCCACCGAGGCGTGCTCGAGCCTGATGCCCACGAACGCCCCGGCGCCGAGCGCGTCGGCGAGGCGGCTGCTGATGCGCGGGTCGGCGCGCACGTCCTCGACCGCCAGCAGGGGCTCGGGCTGCGAGAGCAGGTAGTCCCAGATCGGCATCCGGCGGCGCTCGGTGGCCACGGAGCCCTCGAGGAAGGCCCGGCGCTCGGGATCGGTCTCGGTCGTGTAGACGGCGTTGATGGTGTCGCCGGCGTGCACGTAGCAGGTCGCCCGATCGGCTCCCAGCGCCCGCCGGATGGCGTCGGCGATCGCCTGCAGCGTGGTCGGCACGTCGAGCGCCCCCACCATGGCCGCGGCCTCGCTCACGATCCGCTCGCCGCTGCGGCGCAGCTCGTCCTCCAGGCGACGGGCCTCGGTCACGTCCTGGCCGGTGCCGAACATCCGCACCACGACCCCGTCCCCGTCGACCACGACCTTGCCCCGGACCTGCACGATGCGGAGGGCGCCGTCCGGACGGATGATGCGATGGTCGAAGGTGAATGGCTCGTGCGTGGTGAGCGCGTCCGCGATCCGGCCGCTGACGAACGCCCGGTCGTCCGGATGGACGCGCTCGAGGAACGACTCGTCGCCGGCGACGGGCTCGTCGGGTCCGACGCCGTAGATGAGCTTCAGCCCCGAGGACCAGTCGAGCGCATTGGACGGCACGTCCCAGTCCCAGCTGCCGAGCCGGGCCAGCTCCTGGGCCTCCGCGAGCCTCCGCTCGCTCTCGAGCAGCTTGTCCCGCTCGCGGGCCAGCTCGGACTCCGACGAGCGCCGCAGCTCCTCGTAGAGGTCCGCCATCTCGGCGGAGGAGATCGTGAGCGAGCGCTCGATCAGCGAGCGGTCCCGGTCGTGGGTCTCGAACACCTTGCTGACGGTGTCGAGGAACGACCGCCAGTCCTCGGCGGCCGGAGCCTGGTCCGCGCTCAGCGCCCGCCGCGCCAGCATGCGCTCGAGGAGTCCGTGCAGGCTCACCTCGTTCGCGCCACTCGGGCAGCGCTCGGGTGGACGCCGACGGCGCGGGAGATCTCCCGGCGGAACCTCACGACCTGCATGTCACATCTCCTCGGCGCCCTCTTTCGTGATCATCGTCATCGGAGGGGGCGATCTGGACTCCCACATCGAGGGATGTTGCGTCTCACAGACGACGCCGCCGGGTTGACCTCGGCCCTCCGCCCCGGTAGAGAGGCGCACGTGCGCTTCGCGCCGCCCACCACGCCGCGCCGCCGGGCGCTCGGCGCCCTCGCCGCGGCGTTCGCCCTGGCCGCCCCTGCGCCGCTCGCGGCAGCCCCCTGGCAACCGGCCCAGCGGATCGGACCGGGGGGGCGGGCCGCCGACGCCCGCGTGGCGGTCGACGCCTCCGGCAACGCGACCGCCGTCTGGGTGTCGCCCAACCGCTCGGTGCAGTCGTCGATCCGCCCCGCCGCCGACGGGCGCTGGTCGGCCCCCATGCCGGTCTCGCTGCGCGGGGAGCACGTCGACCCCGGCTCGCTGCGGCTGGGCGTGGACCGCCTCGGCAACGCGACCGCCGCCTGGACCCAGTCGATCGTCGGCACCGGGGGCAGCGTGGTGGAGGTTGCGATCAAGCAGCGGACCCAGGATTTCTGGAAGGACCCGCGCGAGGTGTCCGGCCCGCGCATGGCGGTCGCCGGCTCGAGCCGCCTCGCGGTGGCGCCCGACAACGCCGCGATCGTCACCTGGGACGCGCTGGTCGAGGGCGGGGCTCCGGACCAGACCGCGGTCCGCGCGGCTGTCCGACCGGCGTCGAGCGGGTCCTTCGGCGTGGCCCAGGACATCTCGGCGCCGGGCGTGGGCGCCGGCCGCTCGGAGGTGGCGATCGACCGCGAGGACGACGGCGTGGCCGTCTGGGTGGCCGGCGACGGCACCGTGCAGGCGGCGGAGCGGCTCGCCGGCAGCGACTGGTCGCCGCCCCAGGGCGTGGCGGGCTTCCCGGGCACCGATCCCGCGACCACCGCGGCCTGGCTGGCGCTCGCGCCGGCCGGCCAGGGGGTCATCCTGGTGCGCGCCCAGACGCAGGGGGGCCAGTTCATGCTCCGCTCGGTCATGCGCCCCGGCCCGGCGACGGCCTGGGGCGCCCCCGAGGAGGTCGAGAACCTCAACGCCGCCGACCAGCTGGGCACGGCCGACGTCGGGATTGGCCCGTACGGCGAGGTCACGATGGTCGCCGACCACCTCTTCCCCACCGGCGAGCAGGTCGACGCCGCGGTGCGGCCGCCCGGGGGCTGGGAGCTTCCGATCCGGCTCGCGACCGCCGACGCCGTGGGCGGGCCGGCGCTGGCCGTCGACCTCCGCCGCTGCTCGGTGGCCACGTGGACCGTGGAGCACGGGCTGGGCGACAGCGCGGTGGAGGCGGCGACCCGCTGCGAGGGGCAGTTCTTCAGGGACCCGCAGCGGCTCTCGGACAGCGGCGAGGCCGTCAGCGCGCCCGACGTGGCGGTGAACCCGCGCGGCGAGGCGGCGGTGATCTGGTCCGGCAGCCGGGGCGTGCGCGCCGCGTTCCTCACCTCGCGCCGCCCGGCCGTGTCCGCCTTCCGGGTGGACCCGCCGGCCTTCCCGCGCGGCCGCGGCCCCACCCTGCGCTTCAAGCTCACGGCGCCGGCGGAGGTCACCTTCACCATCCGCCGCAGCAACGGCAGGCTCCTGGGCCGGCTGGTCCGCCACGGGGTCGAGGGCGACAACGCCATCCCGTACTCCGGAGGCCTGCGCGGCGTGCCGCTGCCGGTCGGCTCCTACCTGATCCAGCTGCGGGCGTACGACGGCGTCCGCCCCACCACGGCGTCGACCCGGTTCAGCGTCACGGGCTGACGAACGGGGGCACCGGCTGCTCGCGATCGACCTCGGGGCCCGCCCAGCCGGTGAATCCGTCCGCCGGCGTGGTCAATCGACCGCCGCCGCCGAGAGCGAGCAGGCCAGGGCGATGAGCGCGGTCGCGCTAGAGGTCCTTGCGCCGGAAGGCGGCCATCGCGATCAGCGCAACCAGGCAGAGGTAGCCGACCGCCCAGAGCGCCAGCAGCGGACCGCCGCCGTGGGCGCCGCCGAAGGGCCCGAGCTGCACCACGATCCTGGTGAGACCCCGCGCGTCGGCCGTGATGGCCGAGAGCCCGGCCTGGTAGAGGGCCTCGAACGGAAGCGCCCACGAGATCGCCCGGGAGGCGCTCCTGAGCGTGGGGGAGTCGATCGCCTCGCCGATCTGACCCAGCAGGCCGGCCACCAGGCCGGCGCCGAAGGCCATGAAGACGGCGATGCCGTTCGCGGTCGCGCTGAGGAACACCGAGCCCAGCAGCGACAGCGCCGCGACGATCGCCACGGCGCCCATCAGGCCGAGCACGGGCACCAGCGTCCGGTCGGGCCACCACCCCGAGATGCCGCGGGTGATGAGCAGCGCCCCCAGGAAGACCGCGCCGACGTAGACGGCGCACACCGCCGCGGCGGCCAGGAAGCGGGCGACGAGCAGCGACGAGCGGCCGATCGGGCGCACGACCAGCGGCTGCAGGAGCCCGCGCTCGGCGTCGCCGCGCACGGCGCCGAGGGTGAGGAAGACGGCCAGCACGGCGCCGAGGAAGAGGGTCGAGAACATGGCCATCCCGAAGAGGGTGGCCCCGGCCAGGTCGCTCGTGGGGACGACGCCGCCGTTCCTGAAGGTGCTGGAGCCCTCCTCGATCCTGGCATGGGCGACCGCGACGGCGAGCGCGTAGAGGCCCAGGAAGCCGGCGGTCAGCACGAGCACCACGACGAACACGCGCCGGCGCAGGCTCTCGCGCAGGGCGTACCCGATGATCACCGGCACCGCCCCGAGTCCCGGACCGCGCGCCCGCGCGGCCGCGCCGGCCGTCATCCGGTCGCGTCCTGGACAGCCTCGAGGTAGACCTCCTCCAGCGTCGAGGTCACCACCCGCACGCCGTAGATCCGCTCCCCGGCGGCCACCAGCTCCGCGACGAGGTTCGGGACCTCCTCGCGGGAGGCTCCGGGGAACGTGCGCACGCCGGACTCGGTCTCGACCTCGACGCCGCCCGCCCGCCCCAGCTCGGCGGGGCGCCCGGCCGCGACGATCTGCCCCGCGAGCATGATGGCCACGCGGTCGCAGACCAGCTCCACCTCGCTCAGCAGGTGGGAGTTCAGCAGCACCGCCACCCCGCGGCCCCGCAGCCCGTCGAGGAGCTGGCGGACGGTCCGCCGGCCGACCGGATCGAGCGCGCTGGTGGGCTCGTCGAGCAGCAGCAGGCGAGGCCCTCCGACCAGCGCCTGGGCGATTCCAAGCCGCTGCTGCATGCCCTTCGACATCGCCTCCACCCGGCGATCGCTCGCGTCGCCGAGGCCCACCAGCTCCAGCAGCTCCGCCCGCTCGGCGCCCCCGCCCCGCGAGCCGGCCAGCTTCTGGTGGAGCGCCAGCAGCTCGTCGGCCGAGCACCAGCCGGGGAAGCGGAAGAGCTCGGCGAGATAGCCGAGGGCGGCGCGGGCCGCCGGCGCGCCGGCAGCGACGCCGAAGACCTCGGCCCGGCCCGCGGTCGGCCGGACGAGGCCGCAGGCGATCTTCGTCAGCGTCGATTTCCCGGCGCCGTTGGGGCCCAGCAGCCCGACGAGCTCCCCCTCGGCGACCTCCAGGTCCACGCCGGCGAGGGCGCGCTGGGAGCCGTACCGCTTCTCCAGGGCGCGGACGGAGAGTGCGGTGGCCACGGATCGAGTGTAGGAGAACGATGGCGGAGGAACCCCGGTGGCGCCGCTGTCGGCGGGGGCGGCCCGCGCTACCTGGCCGTGGCCCGCCCCTGCCGAGAGGGACCGGCCGGCGCCCGGCCGTCGAGCCAGGCGGCCACCGCCTCCAGCACGCCGGCCCCGTACGAGCCGGCGGTGACCCAGGCCGCCTCGCGCGCGAGCGCCGGGTCGGCGGCGGCCGCATTGGCCACCAGCGCGAGCCGCCCGACGGCCGCGGCGATCTCCAGGTCCTCGCGGCTGTTGCCCACCGCCAGGCATGCGGCGGGATCGGCCCCGCGGGCCGCGATATCGCGCGCCACGGCGGCGCCCTTGCCGGCCCCGGCCGGCAGCACGTGGTAGACGTGCGCCCCGTCCGGCCGCACCATGCCGTTGTCGGCCAGCCGCAGCGCCCCGCCGCTCGCCTCGGCCACGAAGGCCGCCGCCTCGGGCCTGGCGCGGCCCCGCAGCACGTGGCTGCCCTCACGGTCGAGCGACCAGGGCAGGTGGGGCTCCAGCAGGCCCCGCTCGCGCTCCAGCAGCGCCTCCGGCACGCCGCTGCCGGCGATCGCCTGGTGCACCGTCTGGCCGGGCGCGGTCGGGTGTCCGGCGTCGAGCGCCCCCAGCTCCGCGATGTAGCCGTCCAGGCCGAAGAGGCGGGCGGTCTCGGCGAGGCGCTCCCGGGTACGGCCGCTCACCAGGACGGCGGCGACGCCAGCCCGGCGCAGCAGGCCCAGCGCGCGGGCGCCGTCGAGCGTGAAGGACCCGTCGGCGGCCGTGAACAGCGAGCCGCCCGGCCCGAGCAGGGTGCCGTCGAGGTCGAGGTAGGCGACCCGCCGGGCCTCGCCGGCGCTCACCGGACGGCGGTCGCGCCCGTCCGGTCGCGATACCCGGCCAGCGTCGCCATCGGGGGCCGCTCGTCGAACGCCAGCCGCACCTCACGCATCGCGTAGCCGTCGCTGCCGGCGACCGGCCGGCGGTCGGGCCCGGGGCGCGCGAGCTCGTCC
>JAWVEW010000116.1:0-5846 GCA_033856495.1 Miltoncostaeaceae bacterium
GCCCTCGCCGTCCCGGTAGAAGAGCTCGCTCTCCCGCTCGGGCCGGCAGATGGAGACCTCGAGATCGCCGTTCCACATGAGCGGCCGGCGCCCGCTGACCGGGTCGCCCATCGGCTCCAGGCCGCCGGTGCGCAGGTGGCGGTGGACGTGGGTGGGCGGCACCCACTCCTCCTCGCCGTCGCGTGCGATCGGCTCGAACGCACCCACCTCGCGGACCCGGCAGGGCGACCAGAGGTGGTAGAGGATCGACTCGTTGCCGCTGAAGCCCTCGTAGCCCATCACCTCCTCGGTGAGGAGCCGCTCGCCGGGGCCCTCGCGGAACTGCACGTGGCGCTTGGCCGGCAGCTCCCCGAGGCGGTGGTACCTCATCGACCCTCCCCAGACGTCAGAGGTTCCCGCGCAGCGCCTGCTCGCGCTCGATCGCCTCGAACAGGGCCTTGAAGTTGCCCTCGCCGAACCCGCGCGAGCCGTGCCGCTCGATGATCTCGAAGAACAGCGTGGGACGGTCGACCACGGGCGCGGTGAAGATCTGCAGAAGGTACCCCTCGTCGTCGCGGTCGGCGAGGATGCCGAGCTCGCGGACCTTGGCGTGGTCGGCGTCGATCGGCCCCACGCGATCGACGAGGTCGTCGTAGTAGGACTCGGGCGTTCGCAGGAAGCGCACCCCGCGCCGGCGGAGCTCCTCGACCGTGGCGACGATGTCCGAGGTGATGAGCGCGACGTGCTGCACGCCGGGGCCGCCGTAGTAGTCCAGGTACTCCGCGATCTGGGAGCGGCGCTTGCCCTCGGCCGGCTCGTTGATCGGGAACTTGATCTTGCCCTCGCCGTCGGAGACCACCTTCGACATGAGCGCCGAGTACTCGGTGGAGATGTCCTCGTCGGAGAAGTGGATCATCTCGGTGAAGCCCAGGACCTTCTCGTAGAAGCCGACCCACTCCTCCATCCGGCCGAGCTCGACGTTGCCGACGACGTGGTCGATGGACTCGAACAGGCCGGCGTCCGGCCCGGAGTCGACCGCCTTGAAGCCCGGCAGGAAGGCGCCGGCGTAGTCGGCCCGCTCGACGAACGTGTGCACGGTCTCGCCGTAGGTCGCGATGCAGGACATGCGGGCGCGGCCGAACTCGTCCGAGCTCTCGTACGGGCCGCAGATTCCGCGCGCCCCGCGCTCCACCGCGACCCGGTAGGCGCGGTCGGCGTCCGGCACGGTGAGCGCGATCGACTTCACGCCGTCGCCGTGGCGGGCGACGTGGCGGGCAATCCGCTCGTTGCCGTCCAGCGCGCCCGTCAGCACCAGGCGCACCCGCCCGTGCTCCAGCACGCGCGAGGTGCGGTGGCGGGCGCCGGTCTCGAGGCCCGCGTATGCGATCTCCCGGAAGCCGAACGCGTGCGTGAAGTAGTAGGCGGCCTGGGTCGCGTTGCCCACGTAGAGCTCCAGGTGGTCCCAGCCGAGCAGCGGCATGGGGTCCTCGGCCGGCACTGCGGCAACCGCTTCGGCACCATGCTCCTGCGCGCGATCCGTGCTCATCTCGCATCCCTTCCGGAAGATCGGCTCGTCGGCTTATGATTCGTCGATCCGGACCGCCGACTCAAGGGCGATCCATTGCGTACTAGGGGTTGAGCACATGGGTATCGACGCAATCGACCGGAGAATCGTTGCGCTGCTCCGCGAGGATGCCCGCCGCTCGTTCCAGGACATCGGACGGCGCGTCTCGCTGTCGCCGCCGGCCGTCAAGCGGCGGGTCGACCGGCTGGAGGCGGCCGGGGTCATCCGCGGGTACACGGCGGTGGTCGATCCGGCCCGGTTCGGCTGGACCACCGAGGGCTTCGTCTCGCTCTACACCGAGGGCCGGGTGTCGGGCGCGCAGGTGCGCGCCGCGGCGGCCGCCCACCCGGAGGTGGTGGCCGCGTACACCGTCGCCGGGCAGGCGAGCGCGATCCTGCACGTGCGCGCCGCCGACACCACGCACCTCGAGGACGTGTTGGAGCGCATCCGCGACGCTCCCGGCGTCAGCGCCACCCAGACCCAGGTGGTGCTGTCCACCCTCTTCGAGCGGCCCTTCGCCACACCCGGCTAGTGGACCGCCCACGAACGTTTACCGGGTTCTGCCGGCTTCACACTCATCGCGATGCTGCGTCCTCGGTCGCCCCGTTATTTCCAATAGCGGCGGCTCCCTGCGTCCTTGCCTCGCTCGGTGTTCGCACGGCAGAACACCGGCCACGTTGGTGGTTGGCCCACTAGTCGCGGGGCTCCAGGTCCTTCTCGTACCAGGCGCCGGCGTTCGGGTTGTCGTTGTAGGCCGGGATCTCCCGATACCCCAGCTGCTCGAACATCTCGCGCGCCTCCCGCAGGGCCGGGTTCGTGTCGAGGCGCACGGTCCTGTAGCCGATGCGGCGGGCCGCCTCCTCCATGGCCTCGAAGAGCATCTTGCCGAGGCCCAGGCTTCGCGCCTCGGGCGCCACGTAGAGGCGCCTGAGCTCGCCCAGGTCCGGTCCCAGCCGCCGGACGCCGCCGCAGCCCACGGGCCGCCCCTCGCGACGTGCGACCAGGAACGCGCCGTCGGGCGGCATCAGCTCCTGCGGCGCCAGCCTGATCGCGTTGTCCTCGTCGTAGGCGTCCTCGCGCTCGCGCTTCTCCTCCTCGAAGCGGTCGAGCAGCCGGCGGCTGTCCGGTTCGTCGGGCGGCTCCACGGCGATCACGATGTCGGCGGCGTCGCTCATGCGAGCCGGTGAGTACCCGCTCGGGCCGCCGGTCAGTCCGGGGCGGGCGCCGCTATCGTGCGCGCGGTGCGCGGCGACCGCGAGCCCGCGGGGGACCTGCTGCTGGTGGGCGGCGGCGCCCGCTCCCCCCACGACGGCTGGCGGCTGCACGAGGCGCTCCTGATCCGTGACGGGCGGGTCGCCGTGCTGGGGCCGGCCGTCGAGGCCCGGGCGTCCGCACGGGCCGGCGCCCGCGTCGTGGACCTGGGCGGCGGGTGCGCCCTCCCCGGGTTCGCGGACGCGCACCTGCACCTGCTCGGCCACGCCCTGTCCCTCGCCGCGCTTGCGCTCGCCGGCGTGCCGGCCCTGGCCGCGCTGCGGGAGCGCGTCGCGGAGGAGGCGGCCCGGCGCCGGCCGGGCGCCTGGATCGTCGGCCGCGGCTGGGACCAGGAGCGCTGGCCGGACGGGCGGCTGCCGTCCCGGGCCGACCTGGACGCCGCCGCCCCGGCGCACCCGGTCTGGCTGATGCGGGTCTGCGGACACGTCGGCGTCGCGAGCTCGCTGGCGTTGAGGCTCGCCGGGGTGGGGCGGGGCACGGTCGACCCGCCGGGCGGCGCGATCGATCGGGAGCCGGGCGGCGCTCCGACCGGCGTGCTTCGCGAGGCGGCAGTGGAGCTCGTGGCCGGGGCGGTGCCGCGCCCCGACGTGGCCGAGCGCGCGCGCCTCCTGAGCGCGGCGCTCGGCTCGTGCCTCGCACACGGCATCACCCAGGTCCAGACGGACGACGCCGCGAGCGCCGGCGGCGTGGACGAGGCGCTGGCCCTCTACGCGAGCGTCGCGGGGCCGTCGGGCGTCCCCGTGCGGGTGACGCTGATGATCCCGGCAGCGGCCTTCCCGGCGGCGCGCGAGCGCGGTGTGGGGACGGGGTGGGGGGACCGCTGGCTCCGCGCCGGGCACGTCAAGGTCTTCGCGGACGGCTCCCTGGGCGCCCGCACGGCGCTCCTCCGCGAGCCCTACGCGGACGATCCGGCCACCTGCGGCATCGCCATCCACGCTCCGGAGGAGCTGCGGCGGATCGTGAGGGACGTCCACCTCGCCGGCTCCCAGCTCGGCATCCACGCGATCGGCGACGGCGCCAGCCACCTTGCGCTGGACGCCATCGCCGCCGCCCAACGCGAGCTGCGCCGGGCCGACCATCGCCACCGCCTGATCCACTGCCAGGTGACGGGCCCCGACACGCTGCGCGCATACCGCGAGGCCGGCGTGGTGGCCGACGTCCAGCCCGCGTTCGTCGGCTCCGACTGGCCCTGGGTCGAGCGCCGGCTGGGCCCCGTCCGGGCCGCCGCGAGCTACGCGTGGGGCACCCTGATGCGGCTCGGCGTCCCGCTCTGCGGAGGCTCGGACTGTCCGATCGAGCCGCTCGACCCGATGGGCGGCATCGCATGCGCCGTCACCCGCCAGGACGCCGACGGCCGTCCGCCCGGCGGCTTCCTGCCCGGGGAGCGGCTCTCGGTGGCGCAGGCGCTCGCGCTCGTCACCAGCGGCGCGGCCCACGCCACGTTCGAGGAGGGATTCCGCGGGGCGCTCGCGCCGGGCCTCGCCGGCGACGTCACCGTCCTCGACCGCGACCCCTTCGCGGTCGCTCCCGAGGAGCTTCGCGCGCTGCGGGCGACGGCGGCCGTCGTGGACGGCCGGGTCTGCCACCAGGTCTGACCTACGTGGAACCCCGCCTGGGGTCGCCCGGGTGCGGAACACCGAAGTCGGTCGGGAAGAGGAACATCCAGTGGACCTCGACCGCGAACAGCACCCGCACCTCGTTGGGGCGGCGGAAGGGATCCGTCGGCATGCCCAGGTACTTCACGGCCATCCGGTCGATGTGGGCGAAGGTCGGATCCCCCAGGCCCTGGACGGCGTGGCCGCGCAGCGTGAGGTACTCGAAGGGGTTCTCGTGGTTCTGGACCGTGAGCGTGACGCGTGGATCCCGGCGCAGATGCGCGACGCCGGCACGCCCCTCCGCGGAGTCGAGGATCACCATGTCGCCGTCCACGTCGACCCAGGCCGGCACCACATGGGGCGTCCCGTCGTCCCGGATCGTGGCCATGTAGCCGAGGTTCGGCTCCTCGAGCAGCTCGCGCCGGCGTCCCTCGATCGCCAACCCCATGATCCCCTCCCGTCCTCAAGGCCCCGCCGTGCGGACGGTGTCATAGCTTGCCGATCGGCTAGGAGCGCTGCCGCGTCGGCGTGGCTTGCGTCTCTAGGAGCGCGCCGCGGCCAGCGTCACCGCCCGCGGGCCGGCCGCCCAGCGCAGGGCGGCCCGGAAGAACGCGGTCCCGGCCCTGGCGTTCCGGGCGGCCACGTCCGGCTCGTAGTACGCCGTGCTCGCGTAGGCCTCCCAGTAGTCCATGAGGTCGAAGCCGACGTAGACCGCCCGTCCGCGGCCGGCGACCGAGGTCCAGCCGATCACGCTCCCCGGCCGTGCGCGCGGGTCCCGCGGACGCTCCACGGAGCGGTAGACGAGCAACGGGCGGGCGTTTCCGCGCGGGATGGCGAGCTCGGTCCAGACGCCGGTCTCTCGCTCGATGGTGAGCTGGGGGAGCCGGCCGCCGTATGCGATGGCCGCCTGCTGCGTCAGCGGATGGCCGGGCAGCAGCGCCACGCGGGCGCGCTTCTGGCGGACGTCGTTCAGGAACTCCGCCGAGAAGATGGGCGAGAGATCGGCCCACTCGGTGCGACCGCCGTAGCGGCTGCGGCCCAGATAGTTCCGCCCCACGCCCTGGCCCACCAGCGGGCGCCCGCGCTCGTCGTCCCGGCCGGCGAAGTACAGGCCCACCAGCCCGCCTCCCGCGCGGACCCAGCCCGCCAGCACCTGGCGCTGGCGCAGGTTCATGGCGGCGACGTACGGCAGCACGATCACGTCGAGCCCGGCGAGGCGCTCCGTGCGGGCCAGGTCGCCGTCGCCCAGCAGCCGCACGCTGGCGCCGGCCGCGCGCGCCTCCTCCACGGTCTCGCGCTGGCGCGACAGCGCTCCCGGTCGGGTCCGCTCGGTGAGCGGCGACAGGACGATCCCCACCTCGAGCCCCCGCGCGAGGCGGGACTCCGCCGCGAACGCCGGCGCGCGGGCGGTCGCGCCTGCCGCTAGCGCGAGGGAG
>JAWVEW010000117.1:0-3946 GCA_033856495.1 Miltoncostaeaceae bacterium
CCCGCGCCGGCCTGTGCGCCGCGTCGATCCGGCCGCCCGCCGGCGGGCGGGCTCCTGGCTGGGACGCCGGCCTCGTCGTGGCCCGCCGCGATCTCATGGCGCCGAGGCAACCTCTGGCGAGGGCAGGGTGGCGTCCCATCCTTGGTGTGAAATCGAGGACGGGCGGGGCTCCCGGGTGAATGCTACCGCGACGGCCCGGACGGCCGCCGACGCCGGCGTTCCCGACCGCGTACCCGCTCGGTTCGACCCGAGGGGCTTTGCGGCACCCGTTCAGCGCGCGAGGACGTTCAGTGCGACGCCGGGGAAGAACAGCGTGTGGTGCGATTCGGAATAGGCGGCGACCGCGCGCTCGGCCTGGGCTCGTAGCGCTTCCCGCTCGGGGTCCGGGAGCCGTGAGATGGTGATCGAGAGCCCGCCTGCGGCGTGGAGTACCCAGTCCCAGTAGTCGGGAAAGTCCTGGAAGCGGATCGGCGCGTCCACCTCGTCGAGTTCGTGTCGGTCGAAGCCCGCGTCAGTCAGGAGCCGTGCAGTTCGCTCCCGGTCGGCGAGGGCGAAGATGCCCGGGGTCTCCGGCTCGAGCGGCGGCAGGTGGCCGGCCTCGACCAGAAGCGCACCGACGAGCGACGCCCAGGGGTTGCGGGCCGGTTCGCCCCAAACGGAGAACACAAGTCGGCCTCCGGGGCGAAGGACGCGGCGCGACTCGCGGAAGGCGACGGCGGGCTCGGCCATCAACATGTACCCCCACCGGCAGAGGATCCCGTCGACGCAGTCGTTCTCGAGGTCGAGACGTTCGGCATCGACGACCCGGAACTCGACGTTGTCGAGGCCGAGCGAGACGGCACGCCTGCGCGCCGCATCGACCATTGTGGGTGCGAAGTCCGTCAAGATCACGCGCCCGGTCGGCCCGACTTGCGCTGCCGCGAGGAAGCCGGTGTCACCCGCGCCCGCTGCGAGTTCGAGGATCGTCTGCCCAGGCCGAGCGCCGAGCGCCGTGAGCATCCGCTCGGTGACGCTCCGACCCCACTCGAACATCTGCTCGGCACGCCCGGCCCACCCGGGCGCGACCGTCTCCCACGCCTCGCGGCTCGCCTCGCGGTACTCGTCGAACTCCACTGACCCTACCCTAGCGACCATGAGCGGGTCGGAGAGGGGCGCTCGAGCGGAAGGTGGCCCCCATCCTTGGCGTGAAATTCGAGGACGGGCGTGGCTCCCTGAGTGAAGGCCTACGCGGCGGCCTGGACGGCCTCCTTCCCATCGAGTGTCGGTGGGTCGAGCAGCTGACGGCGCAGGTCCTGCAGGAGCCGCAGTCCGGCCGGGGTCTGGGTGACCCCGCGCCAGCCGCGGCTGGCGCGATCGAGCACCGCCCACACCAGGCCGACGCAGCTGCGCTCGCCCGGCAGGCGGCCGATCACCTTCACCCGTCGTCGGGTCTCGCCGAAGGTGCGCTCGATGAAGTTGGTGTGGCGGGTCCGCCGCCAGTGCTCGCGGGGGAGCCTGAGGTGGACGGTGAGCGAGGCGAAGTCGCCCTCCAGGCAGCGCACGGCCCCCGGGTAGGTCCGCCCGTAACGCAGCGAGAACTCCTTGGCCCGGGAGCGGGCGGCCGCGATCGCCGCCTCCCCCGGCGCGGCCTCGATGTCGTCGAGGATCGACCAGAAGGCGGCCTTCACCTCGGCCTGGTCCTTGGCCGACACCTTGGCCAGGACGTTGCGGGCGCGGTGGATCGCGCAGCGCTGGCGAAGCGCCTTGGGGAAGCTCACCTCGATGGCGCCGACGAGGCCCGGGGCGCCGTCGGAGATCACCACCAGCGGCGAGGCAAGGCCGCGACCGGCCAACTCGGCCAGGAAGTCGCTCCAGGCCTCGGCGCTCTCGCCGGCGGCCGGCGCGAGACCGACGAAGACCGCGCTACCCTCGGTATCGATGCCCCAGGCGGCCAGGATCGGCTCGGCGCGGGCGCCCTGGTGCATGCGGAAGTGGGCGGCGTCGAGGAACAGATAGTCGAGCGTGAGCTCTGAGAGATCGCGGCCGCGCCAGCTCTCGAACTCGACCGCGATCGCCTCGCAGACCCGGCTCACGGTGCTCTTGGAGAGCGCCGCCTCGGGCCCGAGGGCGTCGGCCAGGGTGGCCTCCACATCACGCACCGACAGCCCGCGCACGAAGCCGGCGATCACCAGCGTCTCCAGGGCGTTGGTGCGGCTCAGCCCCTTGCCGAAAAGCCGGGAGGCAAAGGCCTCGTCGGTCCCACGCAGCTTCGGCCGCTCGAGGGTGAGAGGCCCGGCGGTGGTCTTGAGGGTGACCGGCGCGTGGCCGTTGCGGTGGCCGGCGCGGGCCCTGTCGCCGTGGGCGTAGCGCTCGCGGCCGAGGAACTCGGTGACCTCGGCCTCCAGGGCCGCCTCCATGAGCAGGCGCACGCCGAGGCGCGCGACCTCCTCCATCACCTCCCCGAGCGGGCGCTCGGAGCCGAACAGCGCATCGATCTCGGCGCGCACGCGCTCGAGAGGGGTTACTGTGGTGCTCACGGGCGTGGCCCTCCTTCCTGACTTGGCGGTCGTGAAGGAGCCTACGCCCGTCCTATCTGCTCACCGGATTCCCACCAGATCTGGGACGCCACCCGAGGGCAGGTTCGACGCCGGCAGTCGCTATGCGACGACGACCGTGAGCCGGAGCACGTGGTCAGGCCCGATGGTGGTGATGCCGGCGGTGTAGTCCTCGCCGGCCCTCGTGGTGAAGCGGTAGCGGCCCGGAGTCGCGAACGTCACCCGCGCCATCGCGCCCATGCGTTTCATGGCGGCGTGGCCGACGGTCGCGCGGGGCCCGGAGAGCTGGACGAGCCGGTGGGGCATGACGTCGTCGTCCATCACGCTGAGGGTCCCGCCGGCGGCCATGCGGACCGTCGCGGTGGGGCCCAGGGGATCGCCGTTCAAGGACCAGCTGTGGCAGCCGCGCTCGACGTGGTCGATGTCGATCATGGCCGTCGTCGGTGCGGACGTTGACGGGTCCGCTGCCGACGGACTCCGGGGCGTCGAGGGTCCGGAGCCCCCGCAGGCCGCGGCCAGCGCGGCCGTGGCCAGCGCTGAAGCGGCGAGGACTGCGGTGCGGCTGGTGCGATGCATGTCGGACGTCCTTCCAAAGGGGATGCCAGATGCTCCCGCCCATCGGTCCCCACCACATCCGGCATCGCGCTGATCCCTCGTGCGGTTCGACGACGTGATCGCCATCGGATTTGCCGCAGCGCGCGGCCGTGCTCGCGCGGATGCGGAGGGGATCCCGCGCCGCGACGATGCTCGGACACCGACGGATTGGAGCACGAGATGAGGATCGCGGACGTCATGACCGCCAGCCCCCTGGTTGCGCGCACCGAGGACGGCGAGGAGGAGCTGGGCTGGCTCATGGAGGCAGCCCGCGTTCATCACGTGCCGTTGATCCATGAGGGCAAGCTGGTCGGCCTCTGGGTGGCGACCGGCGAGGGGCCGTTGCTCCTGCTCTCGCCCGACGCCGCCCACGAGACCACGCCCGACGCGGACGCCCTGGAGGCGATGGCCAAGCTCCTGGCCGGGCGCGAGGCGGTGGTGGTGTGGCCGGAGCAGGGCGAGCAGCCGGTGGGCCTGCTGACGCGCACCGACGCGCTGCGACTGCTGCGGACGGCGCTCGACCAGCACTACGGACGCCGCCGCCTGCGGCCGGTGGTGGTCCGTCTGATCGGCCCTGCCGGGGCCGGCAAGAGCACGCTGATCGTGCGGACCGTCGAGCGCCTGCGCCGCTGCCAGGTGACGGTCATCCAGGCCAACCCGGACCACCACGGCGCGCCGGCCGCGCTCGCCGCAGGCGCGGCCCGGGTGATCGAGGCTCCCGAGGCGCACTGGGCCAGGGGCTTCGGCGAGGTGATCGCGGGGTTGCCCGACGCTCAGCTCATCCTGGTCGAGGACCGCGACGGCGCGCCGGCGCTCGG
>JAWVEW010000118.1:0-5045 GCA_033856495.1 Miltoncostaeaceae bacterium
GGCTGGTGAGCGGGCAGCTCGGGTCGCAGCCGGGCCCGGTACCCGCCGACCCGCTGCTCGAGGCGCTGCTCGACCGCACCCGGCGCGCCCTGGTCGACCTGCGGACGCTGCCCCTGGTCAACCGGGGCCTGCGCCTGCAGCGCGATCGCCTGGTGGCGGGCTTCCCCGCCATCGTCCGCCAGATGGGCCGGCTGATCGACGACCTGGAGCGCGGCGACCGCCGGGCGCTGCGCGCGCACGCGCTGCCGCTGGCCCGGTCGCTGAAGGGGCTTCCATCCGCGCTCGCCGGCCGCTCGCCCTCGCGCTGATCGCGGCCGCCGCGGCCCTCGCCGGCTGCGGCGGCGGCCAGCTGGCGGCGCCAACCGGCCCCGTGACGTCGGGCGCGCAGATGGACGCGCGCCAGTACCTCGCCGACGCCGCGGCGGTCGCGGCGGCGGTCCGCGATTTCGCTGCCGTGCTCGCCAGCGCCGGCCCCCGGGCGACGCCGGCCGGGCTTCGCGGGGTCACGCCGTCGCTCGTCGGCGCGCTGCGCCGGGCGGAGGCGGCCGCCGCCCAGCTGGAGACCGGACGCCTGGCCGACGAGCGCCTGGAGGCGCAGCGCGAGCGGACCCTCCCGGCGCTGACGAGCGTCCTCACCGCGATGCGCGATGTCGCGCGCGCAGCCCGCTTCGGGAAGGCCGCGGCCACAGCCGCGGCCACGGGCCGGCTCGGCGCCGCGCTGGCCGCCCTGCGCGCCAGCGGCTCGTCGTCTCCGTAATCCCCTTCGCTCATGACCGGTCGGCGGGCTGCCGATGAGGACGGTGGAGAGCACGCGCAGGGCCCGCGACGAGCGCGGTGTCCACGCCGCTCCGCCAGCCGCCCCATGCCACTCCAGACCTCCTCGATCACCGCCCGCCGCCCGCTCGTCCTGATCGCGAGCGGCTCGCCCGCGTACGCGGCGGGCCTTGCCTCCTTCGTCGAGTCCGGCGGCGTGGAGGCGGCGGTGGCGCACACCGCCGACGCCGCGCTGGCGCTCGCCGAGGAGCGCGCTCCGGCGGCCGTGCTGGTGGACGCCAACCTCGGTGACGCGAGCGCCCACGAGCTCGTGCCGGAGCTGTGCCGGCGTCTGCCGGGCGCCCCCGTGGTGGTCTGCCTGCCCGACCCCGCGCCCGAGTCGCAGCTCGCCGCCCTGGCGGCGGGCGCGTGCGCGGTGGTGCTGCACAGCGGCACCCGGGAGGCGGTCGTCGAGGCGCTGCGCGACGTCCTTCGCGGCCAGTCGCGGCTCGACCTGGAGGTGGTGCGCGCGCTCGCGCGCGGCACCCGGCGCGAGCGGCTGCGCACGGACTCGCTGACCGACCAGGAGCGGGCGGTGCTGCGGCTCATGCGCCAGCAGCTCCCCTACAAGGAGATCGCGGCCCACCTCGGGGTCTCCTGGCACACGGTTCGCAGCCACGCGCAATCGGTGCTCACCAAGCTCGGAGTGCACTCCCGGCGGGAGCTCCGCACCTGGGACGCGCGCTTCGAGCCCGACACGATCGCGCCCCCCGAGGGGGGCGCAGCCAGGCCCCCGCTCGCGCTCGCGCGCGGGTAGGGGCACCCTCGTCGACGGGCGGCCTCTGGGAGGCGGGCCGCCCGCCGACGGGGATTCACCGGGGAAGCCTGCAGCGTGCATGGCCCGTGCTCAGATACCCGGATGGCCGCCGGGACCTCGCTCAGCGAGAACGTCGTGTCGACCACGGGCGTGAGGGTGCCCGGTTCCTGACGCGCGAAGGGCGAGAGCGCGTGCGCCTACCTGTCCTGGATGATCGCTCTCACGGTGTCTCGTCGATTCCCAGACGGGGGCGCAGGAGCTGGGCGAGCGCGGCGATGAAGGCCGGATCGGCGTTCATCGACTCGATCCGCGCGAAGCCGAGCCCGAGCTCGGCGGCCCGGGCGCGGGCCTCGACGTCGAGGTCCCAGAGGATCTCCAGATGGTCCGACACGAAGCCGACCGGCGCGACCAGCACCCGCTCCACGCCGCGCGCACGCAGGGCCGCCAGCTCGTCCAGGATGTCCGGGCCGAGCCAGGGCTCGCCAGTCGCGCTGGCGCTCTGGAAGGCGAACGACCAGCGCTTCAGGCCGGCCCGCACCGCCACGGCGCCGGCGGTCGCGAGCAGCTGGTCGAGGTAGGGGTCGCCCTCTCCCAGGATCCGCTCCGGCAGGCTGTGGGCGGTGAAGACCACGTGCGCGTCGCTGCCGCGCACGCGATCGGCCAGGACGGCGAGGAAGGGCGGGTGGTCGTGCCAGCTGTCGATGAAGTCCAGCTCGGCGCGACCCGCCAGCGCGGCCTCGAGCCGCGAGCGGTAGCCGCCGATCGAGAGCCGGGAGTAGTGCGGAGCGAGCGCCAGGCCGACGACCCGGGACGCGCCGCCGGCGAGCGCCCGCTCGGCCGCCTCGGGGATCCGCGGCCGCCAGTGCTTCATCCCGACGTGGACCGGGACGCCGAGCAGGCGCTCGAGCCCGGCCCGCTGCGCCTCGGTGATCCCGTCCAGGGGGGACCGGCCGCCGATCCCCCGGTAGCGCCCGGTCAGCTCCTCGACCGCGGCCGCGGAGGGCCGGCGCCCGCCGCGGATGTCCTCGAGGTAGGCGCCCACGTCCTCGATCCGGGGCGGGCTGCCGTAGGCCATCACCACGACCGCGACCCCCGCGCCCACGGGGCCGGCCGCGGCATCCGCGCCCGTCACCGGGGGACGGCGGCCTCGGTGCGCTCGTGGACCAGCTCCACGAGCCGGCGGAGCACGGCCGGGTCCGTCTCGGGCAGCACCCCGTGGCCGAGGTTGAAGACGTGGCCGGGACGCCCCCCGACGGCGTCCAGGATCGCGAGCGTCGCCGCCTCGGCGCGCTCGAACGGCGCCAGCGCGAGCGCGGGGTCGAGGTTGCCCTGGACGCCGCGGTCCATGCCCGCGAGCGCCCAGCCGCGGTCGATCTCCACCCGCCAGTCCAGGCCGATCACGTCCCCGCCCGCCGCCGCCATGTCCGGGAGCAGGTGCGTGCAGCCGGTGCCGAAGTGGATCGTCGGAACCTCGACCGCGTCCAGGATGCGGGCCGAGTAGGGCGCCACGAACTCGCGGTAGTCGGCGGCCGAGAGCGCCCCGACCCACGAGTCGAAGAGCTGCACCACGTCCGCGCCCGCCTCCGCCTGGGCCGCCAGGTAGGCGCTGAAGCCCTCCGCCAGCCGCTCCATCAACGCGTGCCAGACCTCGGGCGCGCCGTACATGCAGCGCTTCGTGGTGAGGAAGTCACGGGTCGGGCGCCCCTCGATCAGGTACCCGGCGACCGTGAACGGGCCGCCGACGAAGCCCACCACGCCCTGCTCGGGGTTGAGCGCCTGCCGCACCAGCCCGATCGCCTCGAGCGCGAAGGGCAGGGCCTCGGACGGCTCCAGCGGCCGCACCCTGGCGACGTCGGCCAGCGTCCGGATCGGCTCGGCGACGACCGGCCCGACCCCGTCCACGAGCTCGACGTCCACCCCCATCCCCAGCACCGGCAGCATGATGTCGGCGAACATCACCGCGGCGTCCACGCCGTGCGCGCGCACCGGCTGGAGGGTCACCTCCGCGCACAGCTCCGGGCGCCGGCAGACCTCGAAGAGCGTGTACCGCTCCCGGACGGCCCGGTACTGGGGGAGGGAGCGCCCCGCCTGGCGCATGAACCAGACCGGCGTGCGCTCGACCGGCTCGCGCCGGCAGGCGCGCACGATCAGCGGATCCACAGCCACACCGTAGTGGACCGGGACCGGAGCCGGCCGGGGATGACCATCCCCGCCGGCGGGTGACGATCCGACGCGGCCCGGCGACTGCCTCAGACGGGCGGGCGGGGCGGGGCGACCCGGCTGATGACGCCGCGGTCGCCCTCCATCTGCCCCACCAGCCGCCAGCCGTCGCGCTCGAGCTGCTCGAGGTCGTCGGCGAAGGCGCGGAGGTTCACGACGGCCTCGCCGAGCGAGTGCACTCCCTCCAGCACCCAGCGCGCCCGGACGACGTCCAACCGCTCATCGTCGAGCCGATTCTCGTCGACCACCCCCGGAGGCTAGCCCAGCCGCTGGGGGCCCAGCCCGGCTACCGGCCGCAGACCGGCCAGGGGGCCGCCCCGCGCATCCGGTACAGGCGCGCGGCCATTCGATCCTGGAACTCTTCGGGAGCGGCAGCCGGATCCCCGCGACCTCCGACCGCGTTCCAGGTCGTGAGGTCGAACTGGTACTTGCCGCGGTAGGTGCCGCCGGAGGAGACGGCGCGCGGGTCGCCGCGCGACTCGCAGTGCGCGATCGACTCGAGGGTGGCGCGAAGCCACGGGGGGATCGGCCTCGCGACGGCGTTCTGCCGGCGGCTCCGGCGTCCCGGGGCCGCAGCGTCTCGGGAGGCCGCAGGGCCGGCGCGGCGGGCGGGGGCGGCGGCCCGGGCCCAGTTCCCGGTCCATGAGAGCGCGGTCTGACGTGTGCTGTGAGAGGTGAAGGACCTCGGGTCCTGCGTGACGGCCTGTGCGATGGCGGGCGCGCTCGCGATGAGCGTCGCCAGGGTGAGCCTCGCGATGCTTGCCATTCGACCTCCTGGGTCGTGTCAGCGGCGTCATGCCTGGACGGGCCGCGGCTTCCGCGGGCGGCCCCGTCCCACTCCGAGCGGCCTCGTGCCGCGGCGGCGGACGATAGCGGCTTCCTGCCCATATGTACGCATCGGCGGCACGCGTGTCCGCGTCGTGCGGGGACTTCCGGGCTGCCGGGCATCGACGCGCCGGGGCCCGCTACCCTGCGCCGCTTGGCGACAGAGACGCGACAGGTCCCGTCGCGGCAGGGGCGGAGCTCCGAGCTCTCACTCGAGGCGCTTGCGATTGCGAGCATCGCCTCCCTGATCGCGACCATCGTGCTGAGCCGCTTCGGCCTCGCGGGCTCGCTGACGGGCGCCGCACTGACCCCGGTCATCGTGACCGTGGTCAAGGAGCTTGGGCGCCGGCCCGCCAGCCGCCTCATGCGACCCCTGGCCGGCGAGGCGTCCCGGATGGTGCACCGGCCGGCCGGCGCTCCGCAGTCCCCC
>JAWVEW010000119.1:0-4400 GCA_033856495.1 Miltoncostaeaceae bacterium
CTCCGCGGTGAACGACGCCGCGCGGTCGAGACGGACGTAAGGGAGGCCATCCTCCGGCGGCCGGAGTACCTGCGCGGCGTCGTTGAGGCTGGCGGTCATCCCTCCGGCTCTGGGTCGAGCATCGGCATCCGGATGCCGCCCCGCTCGGCCGCCGCGACCGCCTCCGGATAGCCGGCGTCGGCGTGGCGGACGATGCCGATGCCCGGGTCTGCGGTGAGCACCCGCCGCAGGCGCTCGCCGGCGGCCGCGCTGCCGTCGGCGACGCAGACCTGGCCGGCGTGGATCGACTTCCCGATCCCGACGCCGCCCCCGTGGTGGAGCGAGACCCAGCTCGCGCCGCAGGCGGTGGCGAGGAGCGCGTTCAGGATGGGCCAGTCGGCCACGGCGTCCGAGCCGTCGCGCATCGCCTCGGTCTCGCGCTCCGGAGAGGCGACCGAGCCGGCGTCCAGGTGGTCGCGTCCGATCACGATCGGCGCTGCGACCCCGCCTCGGGCCACCATGTCGTTCAGGCGCTCCCCGAACGCCGCCCGCTCGCCCTGCCCGAGCCAGCAGATGCGGGCCGGCAGGCCCTGGAAGCGCACGCGCTCGCCGGCCAGCCGGATCCAGCGGACCACGTGGTCCTGGTCGGCGAAGAGCTCCTGAGCGGCGGCGTCCGTCGCGTGGATGTCCGCTGGGTCGCCCGAGAGGGCGACCCAGCGGAAGGGCCCCTTGCCCTCGCAGAAGAGCGGGCGGATGTAGGCGGCGACGAACCCCGGATAGGCGAACGCCTCGGCGTCGCCGTGGGCGGCCGCCAGCCCGCGCAGCGCGTTGCCGTAGTCGAACGCCTCCGCCCCGGCGCGGCCGAGGGCGCGGATGGCGGCCACGTGCGCCAGCGCGCTGGCCCCCACCCGGCGCAGGTAGTCGTCGGGGTCGCGGCCCCGCAGCTCGGCGGCCCCCGCCACGTCGAGGCCGGCCGGCACGTAGCCGTTCAGCGGGTCGTGGGCGCTCGTCTGGTCGGTCACCACGTCCACCGCCACGCCGCGGCGGACGATCTCCGGCAGGACCTCCGCGGCGTTCCCCAGCAGCCCGACCGACAGCGGCCGGCGCTCCCCGCGGGCGCGCTCGACCCGCTGGAGCGCCTCGTCCAGATGGTCGGCGCGCTCGTCCAGGTACCCGCTCTCGAGCCGTCGGACGATCCGCTGGGGGTCCACCTCGACGCAGAGGATGGCGCCGCCGAGCATCGTCGCCGCCAGCGGCTGGGCGCCGCCCATCCCGCCGAGGCCGGCGGTCACGGTCAGCCGCCCCGCCAGGTCCCGCCAGCCGCGTGCGCGGGCCAGCGCGGCGAGGGTCTCGTAGGTGCCCTGGAGGATCCCCTGCGTGCCGATGTAGATCCACGAGCCGGCGGTCATCTGCCCGAACATCGTGAGCCCCGCTCGCTCGAGCGCCCGGAAGTGCTCCCAGGTGGCCCACTGGGGCACGAGGTTCGCGTTGGCGATCAGCACCCGCGGGGCGTCCACGTGCGTGCGGAAGACGCCGACCGGCTTGCCGGACTGCACGAGCAGCGTCTCGTCGTCGGCGAGCCGGATCAGCTCGCGGCGGATCGTGCGGTAGGCGGCGTGATCGCGCGCCGCCCGGCCGGTGCCGCCGTAGACGACCAGGTCCGCCGGCCGCTCGGCCACGTCGGGATGGAGGTTGTTCTCGAGCATCCGCAGCGCGGCCTCCTGCGGCCAGCCGCGGCAGCGCATGCCCGTCGGCGCTCCCGGTCCTCTCACTGGGCGGACACTACGGCGCGCCGGGCGGGAGGGCGATTCCCGCGAGCGCGGCCGGCGGTGCGGACGTCCGGGCGCCGGCGCGGTTTGAGGCTCGGTGCGGGGGTCGGTATCATGGCCGGCCAGAGCGCGGATGTAGCTCAGTTGGCTAGAGCATCTGCTTGCCATGCAGAAGGTCGAGGGTTCGAGTCCCTTCATCCGCTCCTTGGAGCGGAGGCCCCGGTCGGTCACGGGGCCTTTGGCGTCTCTGGGCGACGTGGCGAAGTGGCTAACGCATCGGTCTGCAAAACCGACATTCCCGGGTTCAAATCCCGGCGTCGCCTCTCGTCGGCGGAGCCGTAACCGGCTCCCTGAGCGGGGTCTCGACCCCGCTCGGCCGGCTCGTCCCGTCCGCTGCGCGGTGGCCGAACGGTAACCGGGGTTACCACGCCGCCGCCGCGGTGATACGGTCACCGTGGTCACCAGGGCGCGCAGCGGGCCCGGGCCGGAGGGAGCTGTGATGGCGGACGCCGCCGGCACGACGGTGCAGGACCGGCTGGGGGTCGAGGTGCGACGCGCCGCCGTGGCGCTGCGCGAGGCCGAGGAGCGCGTGGCCGAGGCGCGAGCCCGCCGCGACCGTGCGATCCAGGCCGCCATCGAGGCTGGGATGGGGGTCCGCCAGGTGGCCAGGGAAGCCGGCATCACGCACGCCGCGGTCCTCAAGATCGGGCCCGTGCGCGAGGCCCGGCTCGACCGCAACCTGCGCGAGCTGCGCGAGCGGCTGGCCCAGACCGAGAGCCCCGAGGCTCGCCTGCGCTACGCGACCGTGGTCGCCAGGCGACGCGGGGAGGGCAGGCCCGAGGAGGTCGCCGCGGAGCTGGCCCCGCGTTACGACGCGCGGGAAGCCGAGCTGCGACAGGAGATCAGCCGCCTGGAGGCACGGCAGAAGGAGGTGATCGCGGCCCGGATCGCCGAGCTGCGCGACAAGGAAGCCCAGGTCAAGCGCGAGGTGAAGGACCGGGCGGACCTGCAGTTCTGGTCGCGCCAGCGCGCGTTCCAGAAGGAGCACGGCCCCGAGTACGTCAGCTCGCCCGCCTACCAGGCCGAGATGGTCGCGCTCAAGAGCGCCCATCGCGTCGGCTCTCCCGAGGAGGTCGAGTCGCTGAGCGAGCCGCTGCGGGCCGAGATCGCTCGCCTGGAGGAGATCGCCGCCAGGCTCGGCGGCTGACGAGCGGTCAGACCTACTTCAGGCTCGAGGTCATGCCGAGACCGAGGGCGACCACCACCGCCACGATCGTGACCACCCAGGCGGTGCCGTCCAGGGCCTGACGGCGGGGGAACCGCAGCGCCAGCACGTGCAGCAGCGCGGCGAGGAGGATGGCGCCGAGGGCGCCCGCCAGGGTCCCGGCCGAGCCGCTCGCCGGCGCCCCGCGCGCGAGCCCGGCCACGAGGAGCAGCACCGCGAGCGCGAGCGGCAGCAGCCGCGCCACGAGGCCGCCCACCGGGGGATCGAAGTCCTCGTCCCCCGACGGATCACGGGGCTCGTCCCCGGTCCCGGTGGGCTCCGCACCTCCCACTAGCCGGTGGTCACCACCAACTCCGGCCTGTTGGCGCTCGCCTCGCGCGAGTTGAAGTCGATGGCGTCGCTCGTGTCGTTCGCGATGACGAAGGCCACGGGCGCGTTGCCGGTCACGAACGGGGTGACGTCGAACTCGACCCAGGTGTTCACGGCGATCTTGCCCTTGCGGTCGCGCAGCCCGCTCCGGGCCGGCCTGGTGCTCCAGGTGAGGCCGGTCTCGCTCCAGCCGGTCGAGGTGGTCGAGACGGACGGCCCGCCGCCCGTGGGGTTCGTGACGAAGACGCGCAGCTTCGCGCTCCTGACCGTGCCGCTCAGGCCGGTCACGTTGAAGCGCAGGTAGCTCTCGACGTCGGGGTCGGCGCCGCCGTCGGCGCGCAGGAACACGCTGGCGTAGTTGGTGCCGGGGCTCGACTCCTGGACCCGCGCGTCGGCGGCGGCCGGGATGGTGCTCACCCCCGGCGGCGGGGGCGGCGGGGGCGGCGGCGGTGGCGGCGGTGGCGGCGGCGGCGGACCGCCACCGCCGGGGCCCGTGACCGTCACGTCGTCGAAGGCGATGTCGTAGGTGCGCCCGCTCAGGTTCTCGCCGAGCTGGACGCGTCCGATCGGCGCCGTGCCGAGCGACTCGGTGCGCCCGAGGTCGGCGAGCTTGACGCCGTCGAGGAAGACCTCCGTGAGCCCCGCGCTGCCGTTCACCAGCGCGTGCACGCTCAGGAGGTGCCAGCCGCCGGTCGCGACGCCGGTGGCGCTGGTGCGGCTGGTGGCGCTCACCTCGTTGCGCACGGCCAGCTTGCCGTCGCCGGCACGCGAGAAGGCCAGCAGCGCGGTGCCGCTGGCGCTTCGCAGCTTGCCCAGGTTGACGCCGGCGCTGCCCTGGCTGATGACCTTGAAGCGGAAGGAGTAGAAGACCTCGTTCTGCGCCGTCGCCAGCGGCCGGTAGGCCCAGACCGGCGGGCCCGTGCTGGTGGCGCGGGCGCCGAAGGTGCCGGCGAAGGCGTGCTGGGTCTGCACCGTGAGTCCGGTGACGCCGCTCCACTGGGAGAGGTTGCCGCTCTCGAAGCCGTCGCTGAAGAGCGCCGTGGCGGGCGCGGCGGTGA